>CAZZYB010000157.1:0-8400 GCA_964658125.1 uncultured Acetobacteraceae bacterium
CAAAGATATTGCAGGCGGTTCGGAGTTGATCTGGGCCTATGGTGGCGTGAATGGACAGAGGGGCGCAAGGGATGGCGACATCGGAACGGAAAGGGTGCCGATCAGCCAATACTTCCAGTTCCAACCGGCGTTTGCTGCCGATAACGCGATCACAGTCGGGGCGGAGGGCTTCACCCTTAACAGTGCCCATGCAACGATTGCGGGTGTCGGACCCGTGGGAGGCCGTCAGCATGTTGCGGATGCAGACAAGTGGAATGACCTGCCTGCGTTGCTTTCCGACAGCGCAGGAAACCCGGCGCATCAGATCATCGTGGGCACGGCGCCGCTTTCCGACCGGCAACCTTTATTTCTTTCTCTGCAACGAATCAGCGACGGCGGCCCAGATGCTGGCGACCTGAATATCTACGCCGACGTCACGACTCGCAAGCCCGGCAAGCCAAGGCCACAGGCCCGCTCGCCTCTGTTGCCAGTGTTTCATTCCAGCCAGTTGGAAGCACAATTTGCAGGGACAGCAAAGCACTTCGATGACCTCAGGAACAAGGTGCGCATCCAGACGCCGGATCCTTTTCTCGATGCGGCGATGGGCTCACTGAATGTCGTGGCTGACGCGCTGTGGGATAGCAACGCCAAAGCCATCATGCACGGCTCGATCGCGTGGCGAACCAAGTTGTTGGGTTGGCGCGGGCCCTATGTGCTCGACGAGTTGGGTTGGCATGAGAGGGCGCGCGAGAACTTTGAAACGTGGCTTCCAAATCAGAACACGGACGCTGTTCCTGCAAGTCCTCCGGCGGCTGATCCGCGCGCAAACCTTGCGCGCAATGAGCCCGGCCTGCACTCCAACGGCGATATGTCCAATTCACACTATGACATGAACATGGTGTTCATCGATGAGCTGCTGCGGCATCTGCTGTGGACCGGCGACAAGGCCTACGCCGTCAAGGTGTGGCCTGTCATTGAGCGGCACATCGCCTGGGAGAAGCGCCTGTTTCGCCGTGAGTACGGGCCTGAAAGGCTGCCCCTGTATGAAGCGTATGCCACCATCTGGGCAAGCGACGACCTCTACTACAGCGGCGGCGGCAGCGCGTATGCCTCAGCCTACAACGTGTACGCCAATCGCATGGCTGCGCGGATTGCTGTGATGGCCGGCAAAGACCCAAAGCCCTATAGCGACGAAGCCGACAAGATCGAAGAAGCCATGCGCGCTCTTCTCTGGCTGCCATCCCAAGGGACGTTCGCAGAGTACAAGGACATTCTCGGCGAGCAGTTGGTGCATGCCGACTACGGTCTGTGGAACTTCTATCACACGGTGGATGAACAGGCCGTCACACCGCGCGAAGCCTGGCAGATGGGTGTTGACCTGAAGACACACTTGAGAGCCATCCCGGTCGAGGGTCCTGGCGTGCCAAACGATGCACCCTATCATGTTCTTTCCGAGACAGACTGGATGCCCTATTCGTGGTCGATCAATAACGTTGTGATGGACGAGAACATGCACACGGCCTTGGCACTATGGGAAGGCGGGCATTCGGAGGACGCTTACATCCTTGCCAAAGGCAGTCTGCTCGCCAGCATGTATATGGGAATCTCGCCGGGAAATGTTGGGACGATGGACCTGTACGACGCGTACCGCCGCGAAAGCCAGCGCGATTTTGGCGATAGCGCGGGCGTCATGTCGCGCGCCATCGTAGAAGGCTTGTTCGGCGTTCATCCGGACGCATTGGCCGGCACCCTCACCATTTCGCCTGGGTTCCCCTCGACGTGGACCAGGGCGCGATTGACCCACCCGGACCTTGGCGTCGCCTTCACGCGCACAGGAAAGGTCGACACTTGGGAGATCACCCAGCCGGGCACTCGATTTCAGGCAATCACTCTAAGAATTCCAGCAGCCTTCACGGGCGTGACGGACGTTCAGGTAAATGGACGCAAAGCCCAATGGCTTGCAGACCCCGACGCTGTTGGCCGCCCGATGCTCCAGGTTCGTATCGCTGCGACTTCAAAGATCGAGATACACATCGTTTGGAAAGGCGACAAAGTCACCGCAGCGATGTTGTCTTCAATCGACGCGGCTCAGAATGGACGCGTTTTCGCGCAAGTGACGCGAGGCTCTTTCAAATGGTGGGCCATTGCGCCTACACAAAACAAACGAGATACCGACGCCGGGAAGCCATTCAATTGGCAGAAGGCGCCAACAGCGAATTTGGAAAGCGTGGATATCACAGGCTCTTTCAATGACCGTGTAACGGCAATCTTCGCCCCTGGTAAATATCTTTCGCCTCGCTCGCCGGGCGTCAGTCTGGCGCTCCCTTCGCAGGGAGTCGGCGCCTGGGCTGGCCATCTCTCTACTCTTCCGGTGATCGATGACACCGGTCTGCGTAACGTTGCGGCTGCTCACAAGGGTAAGCTCACGATGCCCAACGGAGTTTTCTTCGCGACACCGTACGCCGCAGCGGCAAAAAACATCGCGTTCACTTCACAATGGGACAACTACCCTCACGAAATCGCAATCCCGCTGGATGGACATGCCAGGCATGCTTACTTTCTTATGGCTGGCTCGACCAACTTCATGCAGAGTCGTATGGATAACGGCGAGGTGCTCGTTACTTACGCGGATGGAAGTTCGACCCGCCTTCCACTCAGAAATCCCGAGACCTGGTGGCCGATTGAGCAGGATTATTTTATCGACGACTATCAGTTTCCACTCGACGCACCCCTGCCGCCCCGCGTCGATTTGAAGACAGGCGAAATACGACTTCTGGACCTCGCCACGTTCAAGGGGAAAGGCCAGGAAGTACCCGGCGGCGCCGCCACGGTGCTTGATCTGCCACTCGATCCTGCCAAACTACTTCGAAGCATCACCCTCCGCGCAACAGCCAACGACGTTGTCATCGGCTTAATGAGCGTTACGCTCGAACGGCCCTAGGTACCGATTCATGTTGCAGCTAATCGCAACAAGCAATTTCCAATCGGTAATCGATCCTATTATCCCTAACCGCGGTACACTGCCGGACGACACGATGTCTCAGGTCCGCAAGAATGGAAAGAATGTATGACTCGCCGAGAATGCATGGGTCGTCTACCCCTCCCTTTGATTGCGGCTGCTGGAGCCATCTCCTTCAGTGAAGATAGTTTGAGAGGCCAGGCACCCCCGAATTCTTCGGGTTTGTCTCGGATCACCGATCTCGGAACGCGCACCTACAATGTCCGCGATTACGGGGCAAAGGGAGATGGCAAGTCGCTTGATTCGGTGGCGCTCCAACAGGCTATCGACGCTTGCCATGGCGATGGCGGCGGCACGGTCTTAGTTCCTGCCGGATATTTTCTAATAGGCGCTACCGAACTCAAGAGTAATGTCACTCTGCATCTCGCCGCTGGCGGAACCTTGCTGGGGGTTGCAGACGGGAGTAAGTACCCACCCGTGAATGCGGTTCCGCTCGACGGAGACGCGACGCTTCGAGATGGAAATCGTGCGCTGCTATACGCAGTGGGCGCGAGCAACATTACCATTGAAGGCTCCGGCACGATCGACGGCCAAGGGGCTAAGTTTTATCCTTCTGTGCCGGGATTGCCCGGCGAGAGTAAGCCCGGCGATCTCCGGCGGCCATACCATCTTCTGCTCTATCGCTGTGAACGCATCACGCTTCGCGACTTGGCGCTGACCAACTGCGCCTATCATAGCGTGCGCGTAATTCAAAGCAAACGGTTGTACGTTGACAACATCTACATGTACAACCGGGCGAATGTGAATAATGACGGCTTTCACTTCATAAGTACAGAGCACGTCACCATCAGCAACTACACAATTTACGTTCAGGATGATGCGTGCGCCATGTTCGGCAGCTCCAAGTACTTCACGATAACAAATTGCTTCTTCAGTACCCGATGGTCGGTCTTTCGGTTCGGCGGCGGGGTCGCGGAAAATATCACCGTGTCGAACTGTATTTGCAAACAGGTCTATGGGTGTCCTATCAAGTTTCAAGGCAATCGCGGTTCGCGGTTCGAAAACATTTCTTTTTCCAATTTATTGCTGGATGATGTGAGTGGCCCAATCTACATTTCATTGGGTCCTGGCAACGGCCCCCCAACGAACCCCGGACTGACACCAGACAAGCCCATGCGGGCGGCGACAGGTCCCCCAGTTGCACGAAATATAAGCTTCAGCCACATCACAGGCACTGTGACTACCAATCCCGGTCAGATACCTGACACCCCGCCAGCATCCAATCCGGGACGGCCGGGCGAACGCTTTTCATGTATTGCTCTCAATGCTGTCGGAGACGCGGTGATGGAGAATATTTCCTTCAATCATATTCATCTCACCTTCGGGGGCGGCGGAACGGCAGAAGCCGCAGCGCGACGTGAGCTGCCCAATCTAGCTGGCGAATATTTTCTTCTAGGAGCAATGCCGGCCTATGGTTTCTACGCGCGGAACAGCCGCGGAATCACTCTTGATGATGTGCGATTTAAAGTAGCTGCCACTGAACTGCGGCCAGCTGTCATTCTCGATCACGTTCAAGATGTAGCCATCAACGGCCTTCAAGTGCAAAGCGATCCTATGTCGGAATCCGCCGTACGCTTCATCCATACGAAAGATGTGCTGCTGTCGGCGACACGATTGCTGTCCGCCGTTCCAACTTTCCTTCAGGTCGAAGGCGAAACCAGCGACAATATAAAAGTTGATGGAGGCGATCTGTCTAAGTGCAAAGCGCCTCTGGCATTCAAGTATGGCGCACTCGAAGCGGCCGTACATCTCCGAGTGTGATCCTACGTTTTTAGCCCCTTCAGCGCCAGTACTCCAAAACGATTCAGATGGAGCGTATGCAATTGCCTGAATTTTCAAAGTGCTTCTCCTCCCCACTTGAGGAGTTCCAGGCCTCCTCTCGCCGCTCTTTTTTGGCGGGCGTTGTTGCCTGCGCTACTATATCTTTCGTCCCCGGCATTCGTGGCCAATCGGCTCGGCGGCGCGTCTCCGTTAAAGACTTTGGTGCTAAGGGCGATGCCATCAGTCTTGATACCGCCGCGATACAACGGGCCATCGACATGTGTAGCGACACGGGAGGTGGCGTGGTCTGGTTTCCTCCAGGCGCCTACGTCACGGGCACCATACTGATGAAGAAGAATGTTTCATTGAACTTGAGCCTGGGAGCTACAATTCTGGGCAGTTTGAATCCGCTCGACTATCGCCTTCTTGAGCCGTTTGTCGACGGTGTAGGAACAACCCGGGGCCACGCCTTGATCGGTTGCATCGATGTTAGCGGGGTAGGGATTTTCGGCGAGGGCGTCATCGACGGTCGCGGTGCAGAGCTTCAGGCCGCGGCAGGCAAAATACCAGCCGCAAAGCCTTTTCTTCTGCTTTGCTCACGCTCCACAGGTATTGAGTTTTCTGGAGTGAAGCTCATCAACTCCGCTGCCTGGACGCTTCACATCTCTCAGTGCAGCGATGTGAAAGCTATTGCGCTTACGATCCGTTCGGTAGGTCTCGCCAACAATGACGGCATCGATATCGACTCAAGTGAGCGCGTTCGTGTGGAGCGGTGCACAATCGAGACTGGCGACGATGCCATCTGTCTAAAAACAACCAGCAGCATCCCATGCAGACATATCACCGTTACGGGTTGCACTTTGACTACGCGTTGCGCCGCGTTCAAGATTGGAACAGAGTCCGCAGGAGATTTTTCTGCGATTCGCGTCAGCAACTGTTACGTCGTGAAGGCGGATCTTGGTGCCGTTAAAATCCTTTCGGTAGACGGTGCGAATATTTCGGATGTCATCGTTGAGAACTTGCGAGTCGATGCTGCGGACACCCCTATCTTTCTTAGGCTCGGTGACCGGAGTAGAACCTTTAGGCCCGGCATTGCGGCGAGAGCGCCGGGAACACTGACGAATATCGTCATACGTGATGTGGATGTGAAGCAGGCTCGTCGAATCGGAATCCTTCTGGCAGGCATTCCCGGTCACGCAATCTCGAATATTTCTCTCGAACGAATTGCGATTTCGCTTGTGGGTGTTCCTGTGACCGAAGCGGTCCCGGAGCCACCCGAGGTCTCGAATAGCTACCCCGAAGTTCGGATGTTCGGGGCCAATCTTCCCGCATTTGGCATCTACGGTCGCCACACCCGTGGGATAAAGATGAAGCACGTCCAAATTAGAGGAATTGCCGGAGATGTCAGACCCAAGACGGTCTTTCAAGACAGTCTCTGATGTGCCCCACAAACCTCGGGAAGAACTCGGTTCCGAAGAATCGCTCAACACGTGTAGCTACTGCATGACTGCGTCTCGGAGAAATTCAAAGCTCCCGCCGGAGTTCAGCTTCAGGCCGCTCAATCGGTTCGAATGTACGACTTCGTTGTTCGGATAGAAAAGAGGAATTCCCGGCAGTTCATCGGCCAGAATTTGCTGCACCTCGATGTACTCCTTGCGCCGGACATCCTGGTTAGTCTCCGCGCTGGCAGCTTGAAGCAGCGCATCGACCCGGCGGTTGGAGTAGCGGCCACGGTTGCCGCCCTTCGGAGGGAAGCTCTGCGTAGCGTAGGCGTAGCGGAAAATGTCGGGGTCTTCATTCGATCCGATCCAGCGCAGAATGTACATCTGAAAAACACCCTTCGTGATGTCCGAATAAAACGTTCCGAACTCGGCCGACCGGATGGTCAGATCGATGCCAACCTCGCGCAACTCCTCCTGAATAACCTGCGCTTCGAGCCGTGTCGTTTCGTCGGTGGAAGTCTTCAGCGTGAAGCGCAGTCGAATGCCGTGTGCGTCCGGCTTGAGACCCGCCGCATCCAGCAGTTGAATCGCTCGCGCAGCATCGTGCGCATACTGCGGAAGCTCACTTGCGGAGGCCGCAGCCCAGTGCCCCAGCGGCAACAAGGTGTCCGCGGGGATGGCCTGCCCGCGCCACAGAGCATCGATCAGCGCCTGCTTGTCGATGGCGCAGGCAATGGCCTGGCGCACACGTTTGTCGCGCAGCGCGGGATCGTTCACATTGAAGTTCGCGTAGATCACGAACGAACCCGGGCCGCTGTCAATGCGCAGGTTGGGCTGTGCGCGCAGGGCGTGAACCATATCCGACGTGATGACGTTCGACTCCACATCGCCGGAACCTTTCTTCAACTCCAGCGCGCTCGTGATCGTGTCGGGTGAGACGGCGAAACGCACGCGTTCAATCTTCGGGGCACCCGCCCAGTAGGCAGCGTTGCGCTCGACGAGCACCTCCTTATCCTGCACCTGGCTTATAAATCGAAATGGTCCCGTGCCGACAGGATGCAGTCCTTCATCCTTGCCCGCGCCGCGCTCGACGACGCCGAACAACCCGTCGCTCAGGTTGAAGAGCAGCGCATTGTCCGCGTGCTTCATGTGGACGACGACTGTCAGCGGGTCGCGCACCTCAACGTTATCCACGGCAGCAAGCCCGCCCCCCTTGGCTGTCACCAGCGTGCCATCAATCATGCTACGCATCGACCATGCGACGTCTTCGGCGGTCATCGGCTTGCCATCATGAAAGCGCACGCCGTCACGGAGATGAAAGATCCATGTCAACGCATCAGGCCGCTCCCAGCTCGTCGCCAGCCAGGGCTGCAGGTTGAAGTGCTCGTCCTTCCGCACGAGCGCGTCGTAAATCGTCGCGCCAACGCGTTCGGATTGCGCGTCGGTGCCCTGACGAAGGTCAAGATTGTTCGGCGAGCTTTCAATGATGAACTGGAGAGTGTTGGCATCATCGCGACGTGATTGGCAGCCAAATAGAGCGCTCGACAGCAGGGTCGCAGTAAGGATTCGCGTGGCCCACCCTTTGCGCCCTCTTTGAGCGAAGGGTGGGCTGGGTTGCGCCGGCGACTCCTCACGCATACGTCACCCTACCCAGCACGACCGCGCGCTTCGCACCCGTCGCACTCGGCACATTGCCCGGAAGACGATGCCATGTAAGCCAGCCAAGCAGCGCGAACGCCGCAGCTTCCTTCGCCTCCGCCGCAATGCCGACAGACTCCATCGGCGCTACGCTGACGCCGAGCGCGGCAAAGCCATCGGTCAACCTCCGCATCAACGTGGTGTTGCGCGCGCCTCCACCCGCAACGAACATCTCCGTGGCGCGTGCAAGAGGCGCTCGCTGCCCAAGATGCGGCCAGCAGAAGCGCGCATAAGCATCGAGGATCGTTGCTGAAGTGAAGGCGGTCGCCGTCGCAATAACATCCTGTTTCCGCGCGCTTCCACATGCCGCAAGGAACTTCGCAGCGAACGCCCCGCCGTAATCTTCGCGACCGCAGGACTTCGGTGGCGGAACAGAGAAGTAACCTCTATCCATAAATTTCGCAACGACGCCGTCCAGAACCCGGCCCTTCGCCGCGACTGTTCCACCTGCGTCAAATTGACGCGTGTAAAGTTTCTGCATGCACGCATCGACCACCATGT
>CAZZYB010000158.1:0-8316 GCA_964658125.1 uncultured Acetobacteraceae bacterium
GACCGGCGCCGGGCGAGAGGACGGTGGAGGGGCCTTCGCTGTAGAGGATGGTGCTGTCGTAACGGACGTAAGGGTGGACGAAGGTGATCTGGCCGCCGCCGGCGAGGAAGTCGACGTAAGGATGCAGGCGGCCGAAGCGGGTTTCTGCGCGGACTCCGGCCAGGAGGCTGCGTTGGCTGTCGACGCTGCCGTGGTCGATGGGGTCGGTGGCGCGGACTTCGAGCGCGGGGCGGAAGTGGGCGATCTCGGGGAGGTTGAGGTCGAGACCGGCGGTGATCGCGGCGTTGCGTCCCTGGCTTAGACCGGTGTAGATGCCGGTGACTCCTGCGAAGGCGGAGAAGTCAATCTGGCGAGTGGCTGCGGGGGTTCCCTGGGCTCGGATGGATGCTGTGAGGGAGAGAGCGAGGATCAGGCTTAGGGCTCTGGTCATCGGTATGAGACGGAGACCTGGAGGGAATGAAAGCGCGCGGCTAGATCCACGTGCGATGTTCGCCGACGATGGAGAAGACGGGGAGCAGCTTGGTGACGATGAGGAGTTCGTTGACTTTTTTGCCGAGGTTGCGGAGTTCAAAGGTGCAGCCTTTGTTCTTGGAGCTGACGTAAAGGCGGACCAGGGCGCCGAGGCCCATGCTGTCCATCTGGGTGAGGGCGCCGAGGTCGACGACAATGCGTTTGTGCGTGGCCATGAGCTTGGCCACGGGGACGTGCAGGAGGTCGGTCTCGCCGGCGAGCAGCTTCCCGTGGCAGAGAACGATGGCGGTGTCGCCGTGTTCTTCGATGGTGAGAGTGAGACAGGGTTTAGCGGACATGTTACGCTCCGTCGTTGCAGCGATTGTAGCGCCGACGCGGGCTTAAATGTGTGCTGACGGGGAAAGGCGCTGCGCGCCTTTGCGCCGCACAACGCCTGCCAGGCCGATAAAGCTGGTGCCTACGAGGATCCAGGTGGAGGGTTCGGGGGCGACCGCGGTGTTGAAGGCGAGGTCGGCTACGAGCTCGTGGCCTGCGGTGGTTGGGTGCTCGGCGTCCCAGAAGAGAGCGGTGTTGGGATTGCAGTTGGGGGTGATCGCGCAGGGGGTTGTGACGTTGTTGAGGCCGTATGCTCCGGGATTGGACTGGATGGCGTTGAAGAGGGTTTCTACGTCTACACCGACGACGTTGATGCCGATGCCTTGCAGGTTGCCGAGCTGCGAAGCCCATTCGAGATCGAAGGCTTGCGAGGCTGCGTTGGCGGCTGCTGCGGCAAGTGGATTGCCGGCGAAGGCGGGGATGTTGCCGAGGTCGGGGAGGTTGAGCCAGAGGAAGTTCTTGCCACCGGCTGCGGCCAGCGCGCCGATTTCCGCGGCGATGTTGTCAGCGGCAGTGACGGGATTCAAAGCGTCCTGAATGTCGTTTGCTCCGCCCCAGAGGGTGTAGAGGGCGTTGGCCGGGGCTGCTCCTCCGTTCAAGGCGAGGAAGAGGGCGATCTGGTTGGCCATGTCCTGCGGATTGGCGTTGCCGGTGAGGGCGCTGCCGACGGCGAAATTTGTTCCGCCGAGCGGGCTGAGAGCCGGGGCGGGGTCGGGCAGGTGGAGGAGGGCGGCTAGCTGGTCTACCCAGACGCCGGCGGGGCCGCCGGCGAATTGGGGGTTGGTGAAGTAGCCGACTGGGAAGGGGACGAAGGGGACGGTCCTGGTGGCGTATCCGGGGCCGGGGAATGCGCCGCCGGTGGCGATGGAGGCGTTGCCGTTGTCGCTGAGACTGTCGCCGAATGCGACGATCTGCGTGACCTGGTTGAGCGGAATGTTGCTCGCGAAAGCGAGGCTGCAGGGAGTGGTGAGGGCAGCTGTCAGTAGCAGTATGGTCTTGAGGCGCATGTCGACTCCGGTGACGCTAGATGAAGGTCAATCGTTTGACGACATGATAGCCGAGGGAACACGCGCGGGCAAGAGATGATCTCGTGCAAAGAATTGGTCAGGAGAGGACCGGGATGCTGATGGTCTGACCGGCGTGGATTTTGTTGGCGTCCGCAATGCCGTTGGCTTTGGCGATGGCTTCGTACTTGTTGGCGTTGCCGTAGAAGAGCTTGCTGACTTTGCTGAGATTGTCTCCGGCCTGGATGGTGTAGGAGGCGTCCTGGCCGCCGGTGTTCGTGATCTCGTGCTTGAGGTCGGCGTACTGCGGGTCGACCTGCTTTATGGCGTCCCAAACTCGGTTCTTGACCACCTCCGACGGAACCTGCGCGACGAGGTGATACTGCTCGCCGACGAGTTCGGCATTGACGAACTTGGCGCCGTACGGCTCGAACTGCTTGATCATGTCGACGACGGGGGCGTACTTCTGCTGCAATGCTTGAAAATCTGCCACGCTTTTCTCCTGTCTTGGTTGGGTTTAGAGGAATTTTCCGAGGATCTGCGAGGCCATGCCGCCGAAGCCGCTCTGGGGCGGAGCCTGCTGTCCTCCGTTGGTGAAATGAGCCATCACGACAGGTAAGAGGGTCGCGAGCGCGGTCTGGGCGACCTGAGGCGAGACGCCGGCTTTGGCCGCCACGTTTTCGATGAAGCCGGTGCCGCCCAGACCCTGCTGGATCTGGTCGGGAGTGGCTGTCTGCTGCTGGCCGGTCGACCAGTTTTGGACGTGGTCGCCCATGCCGTTGTTCTGGAAGCTGCTGATGACGCCGGCGAGGCCGCCCGGGTGCTCCTCGAGCGCCTGCATGAGGCCTCCGGCTACGTTTGCGTTGGTGTTTGTGCCCTGGGCGGACTGGCCGGCCATACCTTCAATTGTGTCGAGAAGACCCACGTTTGCACCTCTTGGGGGATGAGATGCAGCTTGCGGCGGAGAGGTCTTGGGCGATGAGCACGGCGAGTGGACTCAGGCGGCGATGGGGTCTTCGATGGCGAGGTCGTTGCCGTCGTCGTCGAGGGTGGTGTCGGTTTCGACGAAGTATTCTCCGGTGCCGTCGTCATCGAGGCGGGTGACGGCCGTGGCGACCTGAAGGGCGTAGAGCATGCTGGCGGCGCGTTTGGGGTCGACCTGGTTGCGGCCGAGCGCGCCGATGATCATTGAGGCGGAGACGCGGATGGACTCGCGGTCTTCGATGGGTGGGAAGTCGAAGATGGCGGGCGTGGTGCTGGTGCCGGCGTAGTACTCGGCGATGAGGGGGTTGCGCCGGCGCTGGTCGTCCGTGTTGAGGGGGTGGATGACGGTGGGCATTCTGTCCAGCGGGAGATGGCGGGCGCGGCTGCGGGCGTGGAAGTAGCAGTACGGCTTGCCGGTGAGGGCGGGCGAGCCGCAGCGGCGGCCCATGACGTGGATGTGTCGGCAATCTTGAAGTTGCATGGTTTCTCCTGGACCCCCCTCCTTTTTTGGGTGGGGGTTTGTTTGTTTTGTTGTCGATGTGGGCGTTGGCGGCTGTAAGTCGTTGATTCTGCGTATTTAAAGTGCAAAATGTCTGGAATGTGCGAGTTACAGGGGTTGGGGAGTAGGGATTAGGGATTAGGGGTAAGGGACGGAAAAGCCGCCTACGGTATGGCCGGGGCGGCTTTTGGTTTTCCTGAGCTGATTTAATTATAGCGAGTTGGGAGAATAAATGTGCACAGAGAATTCGGTTTGTTTTGTTGGGTTTAGGGGGTTAGGGGGCTTGACAGGTTTTTGGGATTCTGGAAATCCGATGCACCGTTGAAGGTGATAGCGTGAACCCTAGCGGTCATTCTGACCTCCGCGAGGATGCTATGACGGAAGAGCTATCCAAGTTAGTAGAAGCGGCGCGGAAGCGTCCGTTTTCAGAGGCTGAGCGTGAGGCGCAGCGGCGGAGCTTTGCGTACGGCAATGCCAAGATTAGCAACCCCCTTGTGACATGGGAGATGATCGTCGAGGCCGATGAACGGATCAAGGCGGAGTTGCGCTCAGTAGTATGAGGAGTTGGGAATGGCAGATCGCAAGCAATTCAGATCAGTAGAGCCGGCTGACCCGGAGTTGCTTCGGTTGCTGGAAGAGACTCAGAACGTTTCGGTGACGGAAGAAGAACTCCGCGAACAACGGATCAGCTTTGCGTACGGCAATGCTATGGCTTCGGAGTCCATCACAAAGGAGAGCGTAAGGATGGCAGCGCGCTACCTGAGCCTTTCGAACTTGCGGGCGGCGCGAGATTAGGCCAGGCGACTGAATTCGCTCTAGATGGGTGGTCGGGTCGGCATTGCAACGTTCGGAGTCCGTTCAGTTGCCCGGTCGGTGTGGGCGATCAACCTTCCCGAATTGGTTATCAGTGAGCCACTCCCAATTCCGACACCCCCTATCCACAGGCGGCAAGATGGTAACATTTTGCCTTGCACTATAACTGGTGCAACTTCGGGGGATTGGATTGCGAAAGACCACATTAAAAACCGCGACGAAGCGTGCCGTGGTTACGCCAATCCTTCGTCCGACCGGACCTTCGTTTGCTTCTTTCTTCGCGGGAATTGGTGGATTTGATTTGGGTCTCGAGAAAGCTGGGCTTACCTCCGTCTTTCAATGTGAGATCAACCCGTTTTGCAATTCAATTTTGGAAAGGCATTGGCCCAATGTCCCGCGATTTGAAGATATCAAAGAAGTCACCGCTGCAGATGTCCCTAGTGCCGATGTCTGGGTCGGAGGATTTCCATGCCAAGACGTCTCGTTGGCGCGAATGGGGCCGAGAGCTGGGCTTGGCGGGAAACGATCTGGACTCTTTTATGAATACGCTCGGTTACTTGGAGAGCGCCGCCCCAGAATTTTTGTCATCGAGAACGTTGCGGGTCTCCTCTCTAGCCATGGAGGCAGAGATTTCGGAGTCATCCTCAAGACGTTGGCCGAGCTCGGGTATGGTGTGGGATGGCGTGTGCTTAACAGCAGGCACTTCGGAGTGCCCCAATCTCGTCAAAGAGTCTACATTGTCGGCTGCTATCGAGACAGGCGAGGCCCCGGACAAATACTTTTTGAGCCCGAATGCGGCGAAGGGAATTATCCGCAGAACGGATCAGATGGGACGAAACTTGTTTCCCCCTTTAAGGAAAGCTTTGGAGATCCTGTCAAAGGCCCAATAGTCGCCGGTCTTGCCTATTGCTTGTATGCGTGCTCTGCCAGACACACCGGCACGGACTGGAGCCGCAATTATGTTTCATATCCATACGGAAAAGTTCGCAGACTGATGCCTGTTGAATGCGAGAGGTTGCAAGGCTTCCCGGATGGATGGACCTATCCATCGGACACCTCTCTTGACCCTGAAAAACTTGAAACCCTTCGTTATACAGCTTTGGGTAACGCGGTGACTGTGCCAGTCGCGGAGTGGCTCGGCCGGAGAATCCTCAATTATCTCGCTATGGAAACTGAGATCGAAGAATTCGAAGACCTACTCGCTTTCGCGTAGCAGTTGCAGAAACTTGGGGCTTGGTCGTTGCTGAGAGTCGTTCGGCAACCGGTGCGAAGGAATAATTCCGCAAATACCTTGCAAAGATGCAATTGCGAATGCTGGACACTCGTGCGTAATTGAGTCCTCTACACCGGGCAACATCTCAATACGGTAGACGCCCGCTTCCTCGAAGAAACCGATTAGCCCTTCGTCGAACGCCCAATGATGCAGCTTACAAAGGCAAAGTCCATTGGAGACAATATCTAAATCAAATTCGGCCCAAGGTAGGATGTGCGCGGCATCAACTCCGGGGGAGGCATTCATGCATGTGACCGGAAGATGTAGCCCGCAGACCAAACACGTAGACCGATATGCTTCCCGAACCGCCTGCCGGAAAACTGCACTTGCGCTCCCTCTCGAATTGGCCCATCGCTTCCATTCCTTTGTGACTCGACGCTTAATTGTTGTCTCTTGGGGATCTATTTCAGAAACCTTTAGAGGCGGTGCGGGCGGGGACGTAGAAGCTCCCAAAGCGTTTTGTAGGTCCGCAAGCGCATCCTCTGTTGCAGTCCGGTAAGCGATGCCTAAGTCTTCGGATAGGTCCGTAACCTTTTGTTGCAGGTCTTGAACTATCCGTTCGGTACTTGAATCTATAGCTACGCCTGATCTTACTTTCAACTCATGCAATGCAACTAGTTCGGCAAGGATAGGCGGCAACTTGGCCTTTAGGGCCCAAACATTTCGGAGAACTGAAACGCGATTCTGTGGGTCGAATGGTTCGGCGTGATAACTAAAGTTGCGCAGGATCAGTGACTCAATGGGCAAAATAGCGTTTGCACCTTGGATATGCGCATCTACAAGATTGATATGTTCGATTGCGTATTGATTCGACCGCATCAACGGTAACCCACCAGCCAACACTCTATCCTCACGTGCCGGGTGAGGCATCATGAGGGCCGCCGCCACTTGTCTGTGTAGATGGATGGAGGTGGAAACGCCATTCACAATCCGTAGACGGGGCTTCGCACCCTGCAAGAGCACTGTAGTAGATGTCGGAATAACAATGCCGTAACCGAGATCAACAGTCAAAAGCTTATTTTGCAGACTCGCTGGACGGAGGCCGGAGTTAGAAGTTTCACTCACTTCATACTCGCCACGGCCACCGCTCGTTCTCCGTGTTATCCGCATGCTTACCGGCCTTTCCCAGAAGAATTAGGAAAGTCGAAAAGGTCCTTCACTTCAAGGTCGAGGCGATCAGCAATGCTTTCGAGATTTTCGAAGGATGGAGAACCAATACCCCGCTCAATGATGCTTAGGAAATCAACCGAGATTCCGACGAGTTCAGCGAATCGCTCTTGAGTGAACGACCGCTCTATGCGGATTGCGCGCAGGCGCTGGCCGAATTGCTGGCGAAGGTTTTCCAAGCCGGTAGAAGGATGTTCTCGTAATGAGGGTACGGATTCCACGGACTCTCAGTACGGATTCCTCATAACCTAGTAACGGTTTAGGCGCTTGTCTAGTGCCCTTCTTAGAGCATCATCATCCCATCTCGATAGCTGACATTCCCAAATGGTATGCACAGACCAACCTTGGCCGCGCAATCGCCGATCGTTTCTACGGTCGCGTGAACGATTCCTGGTCAGTTTAGGAACCCAGTAATCCTGTCGAGAGGCAGGAAATCTGCCAGCGGGGCAAGTGTGAAGATGCCAGAAACATCCGCGGACTTGAATGGCCGTACCGTGCTTTGCCAGAACGATATCGGGACACCCGGGCAAACTTCGATCATGAAGACGAAACCGGAAGCCGAGGCTGTGGAGTGCTCTTCTTACCCGAAGTTCCGGCTGCGTGTCCTTACTTCGGATCTGCGCCATATTTGCTGAGCGACGCGGATCGGTCATATGCGTTACTCGACCGTGACACTCTTCGCCAGGTTCCTCGGCTGATCCACGTCGCAGCCTCTGCGGACGGCTATGTGGTAGGCGAGTAGTTGGAGGGGGACTACTTCGAGGATGGGTAGGAGTAGCTCGTGGGAGGGGGGGACGTAGATTACGTGCTCTACCAGCTGGGCGATGTGGGTGTCGCCCTCGGTGGCTATGGCTATGACGCGGCCGGAACGGGCGGTTACTTCCTGGATGTTGCTTAGAGTCTTTTCGTACTTGAGGACCGACGACGGGTCGTGAGGGTCTTTGGTGGCTATGCAGACTACGGGGAGGGTTTCGTCTATGAGGGCGTTGGGGCCGTGCTTCATTTCTCCGGCGGGGTAGCCCTCGGCGTGGATGTAGGAGATTTCCTTGAGCTTTAGTGCGCCCTCGAGCGCTATGGGGTAGTGGATGCCGCGGCCGAGGAAGAGGAAATCATTGGAGGCGTGGAAGATTTTGGCCAGCTGCTGGCACTGGTCGTCTACCGTGCGGAGGACGTGCTCGAGCTGCGCGGGGATGTGGGAGAGGGCGGTTACAAGATGGAGCGATTCTTCGTCGGAAAGGGTTTCGCGGACCTGGGCTATGTAGAGGGCGAGGGTGAAGAGGGCGGTGAGCTGGGCGGTGAAGGCCTTGGTGGAGGCTACGCCGATTTCGGGGCCGGCGTTGGTGGTGATGGTTCCGGCGGCTTTGCGCGTGATGGCCGCGCCTACTACGTTGCAGATGGCGAGGGTCTTCGAGCCCTTGCTGTGGAGCTCGGCCTGGGCGGCTAGCGTGTCGGCGGTTTCTCCGGATTGGGTGATTAGGAGGCCGATTTCGGTGTGGGACGGGATGGGGTCGCGGTAGCGGTATTCTGACGCGTAATCCACGTCTACCGGGAGTCTTGCGAGGCGCTCGATCATGAATTTTCCGGCAAGGCCGGCGTGCCAGCTGGTGCCGCAGGCGGCGATGGTGATGCCGGTGGCGCTGCGGAACTCTTCGGGGGTGATCTGCATGTCGGGGAGGAAGACTTTGCCGGTTTCGAGCGAGACGCGGCCTAAAGTGGTGTCCCGGACAGCG
>CAZZYB010000159.1:0-8302 GCA_964658125.1 uncultured Acetobacteraceae bacterium
CTGAAGGCGACATCCTCGCCTGCCTTGCGTTCGCTGCGGACCGTGAACGCAAGCTGGATGCTGTGTCGGCGTGAAGCTTCTCCTGGAAGAATCTTTCGTCGCGGTTGTTGCAACTTTGACCGATCTCTATCCGGGATCAGAACAAATTTTGACTTTGCGACTCGGCCGCGTGAGGTTAGTCATCGCGCAAAGCGCGACCGCTCTCCTCCACCCCACCCCGACCGTGTCATCTCGACCGTAGTGGAGAGACCTGCTTCGTTCACTGCAGCCGCACAACCGTGTGCCCCATCCTCACGACAGTTCCATCGTCGTTAGGGTGGGGTATCGCGCAACGCGCGACCGCTCTCCCTCAACCCACCCAAAATTTGTCATCCTGAGCGCAGCCGAAGGACCTGCTTGTTGCCAGGAGCGGCAAGTAAGCTCGCAGCGTTCAGTCACTGAGCCTGGTCCTTCGCGCAACTCGTCAACGAATCGTTAAGGAGTAATCTCCGAGCGTAAAAAGGAACAGGGCACACTTGGTGTAGTGGTCATGATCGAACGACTTTCATCTCGGCTTCTGCGGAATCGGCTAGGCGTAAGCCACCCGCCCGCCTATTCCCCCCGGTACTCTTTGTTGTCCGCTGTCCGGTCCTTCCAGAAATGCTTAGGGTTCTGCTTATAGAGTCCGATTTCTTGAAGCTCCAACCACCGATTGCTCCAGGTGTCCGGGGGCATAGCCCGCTTTACGATGCGCGCCTTCGCATCTAGAGGATGTTCAAGAAAATTTCTCTCTTCTTCCAGAGGATTTAGAAGGGTGAGGCGAGATTCAATTCGATTTAGGACACGCGCGATCTCAGCGAGTTTCTCCGCAATGTGTCTGACAGCGAGAATAGCTAGACTGACGATGACAAGCGCAAACCAAAAATGATTTCCCATATCCAACCTTAGCTATCTAGAGGGTGTGGTACAGGCGTATGCCGCTGTGAGCGCGAAATGACCGTACGAACTCACGAGCTGAAACGTGTACTTCTTTGATCTGAAAATCGCGCTGAGTGGCTTGCATCCGGTGTGCAATTGCGCGATCGCACTGTGGTCCTCTCCGAAAATTTGTCCCAAAATAGTAGGTGGTGACAGATTTTTAGGTGCGGCATTGACCATCGCCGCAAATCTAACTATCGCTCCTGTGGGGTTGTCCGTGACGCGTTTGATTGAAATCTCATCTCTTGTCATTGAGAGAGTATCGCCCGAAACGATCGAACGCGGTTTTGCTTGTGAGTGATTTATTTCACGAGAACAGCAATTCCTTCGTTCGTGGTTCCCTAGCCTTGGTCGCGGAGTTTGGCGGCTCTTTCGAACCCGAATGTTTTTGGCAGCTTCGCGCGGGGGGAGTGGGTCACCGGTTCGCCGTGGAGATATCAGGGTGTACGATTATCCAATCCTCTACAGGAGTTCAAGCGCATGAAGTCAATCACTCTTGCGGTGCTGCTTTCTCTCCAAAGCATTGCGCCTCCTGCCGCACAGATTCAAGCCGGTAAGCCTGCCCCAAAAGTCTTCCTCTGCGACGAGAGTGCGGGATGTACGCACCAGTTCATTGATGGTCAGAAATTTAAGATATTGACCGGCGACGGTCTGACCGTTATTGCGTCCTTAGCCGCGACCGCGAAATACATACGTGCCGACATCTCTGTATCTAACGGCACGGCTGCAAACGTTGATGTGCTGCCAACGGAATTCGATCTTGAGGAATCGGGGCCCAAACAAAAAAGGCTCGCCTATGTCGATGCCGAGCAAGTCATACGCTCCGCCGAGAAACGCGTCGCTTGGGGAAACGCATTGACCGCGATGGGAGGCAACATGGCGCGGCAACAGAGCACAACTACCACTTACAACAATGGAACGGTGAACGCCAAAAGTTCTAATGGAACGTACGCGACGGGCACTTATAACGGCTCCAGCACATCGACAACCTCCGCGCCAGATTATGCTGCCAGAGCGCGGGCCGATGAAACTATCCGCCAGCGAAACGAGGCCTTTGCCTCGCTTAGGGGTCAACTATCTCATACCCTATTGCGAGCGAATTCGGTTCTGCCAAATCAGACTGTGCGAGGGATTGTCCTGTTCGAGTTAGATAAGAAGGCAGACTCTGGTAGCCTATCGATTCCGATTGGTGGGACCGTTTATCAGTTTCCATTCTCCTCAAAGCGTTGGTAGCTTCGCGCCGCGACAAAGTCATCAACTGCCGCACAGTACCAAGCTTGCTTATTAGGAAGAGATGCGAATGAGCGCTCCAGTCCGCGGGCTAAGCCGCGTAGCTCATTCGCTCGGCTTTGGCTTCCTGGTTCTGTGCTTGCCACGTTAAACGGATCACCATTGTTAAGCAGGTTGGCGGTTTCTCTAGCGTTGAGAGCCGCAAGGTTGATTAGTTGCTCGAGAATCGTGTTGATCATTTCGGGCCTCCGAGACGATCATCCCACTGAAACACGATTGCATGGGTTCTTAGGGCTTTTGTTTCTGCTTAAATGATGCGTTGAGTAGTTGTCATCTGAACAGAACTCCGTGGCTTTGTAACGGCGCCGCGCGGTTGGCCGCTTTTCAAATCCGATTTTTAGGCTGCTAGAAGCATGCGCGTCCGCTCCTTCTTGAAGTGGAACCTCGCCCTTGCCGTCGGCCCACCCGCCCCGACGGCTACCACGGCCTCGCCGCCGTCTACCAGACTCTCGACCTCCACGACATCGTCTCCGCCACCTCCCGCCACGAACTTTCGTAACTGCAACCTGTGGGGGATGCAGCACTTACGCCTGTCTTCGACTGCTACGGTCGGTAAGTCATTGTGCAAAAAACATCAATCAACTTCCTTCTCCGCACAGACAGAATGGATGGCCCTCTATCTACTACCTTCGGACACTTGCCCTCACTGCGTTAGCAGCTGCCACGCTTATGCCTGGACTCTCCGCTCACGCGACGACCATCACCGCCGGCGGATCTTTCTCCGTTGCCAACGGAGGCACCGCTCTCGGCTCCATCACCAACTACGACTTCCTCGATTTCGGCAACGCCGGTCAACCCAAAGTACTGACAGACTTCACAGTCAGCACAGCCGGCCGCAGCCAGTATCCCGGAAACGGCGCCTACACTTCAGTCATCGCACCCGGCGGCAGCAGCGCTTTCACCACCGGAATCGCCTACGACTCCAGCCATGGCAACACTGCCGAGACATCCGTCATCGCCACCTTCAGCCCCAACGCCAACGGTAGCTTCGACGTCTACATCCTGGACGCCAACACCGATGGCAACGCCGTCGGAAACACCTTTGTCGGCCTCGGCGTGAACGGCGGCGCAGCCCTCTCCACGGCCACCATCTACAGCGGCCTCAACCAGTACACCGAATACCACGTCACCAACGCGCTCTCCACGGATGTGTTTCAGGTCTACGCCACGACCGGAGGAAGTCAGTTTCCATCTCTCGGCGGCCTCACCTTTGACCTCAGTGAGACAACCCCAGTCCCCGAACCCGGTTCGCTCGCCCTCCTAGGCACCGGCCTTGTCGGAGCTTTCGGCGTAGCCCGCCGCAAACTCCGCCAATCCTGACCCTCGTTCTTGCGGTGCCTTATGGGATCCTTCGGGGTCCCATTTTTTTTGCCTCCCATCCCGCGGTTGCTCAACCTGCTACCGTTCTAAAAGCATGCGCGTCCGCTCCTACTCCAAGATCAACCTTGGCCTCGCCGTAGGCCCCACCCGACCGGACGGCTACCACGGCCTCGCCACCGTCTACCAGACCCTCGCGCTCCACGACCTCGTCACCGTCACCGCCCACCCCTCCTCCGCCACCACCATCACCGTCTCGGCCGACAATCCCTGGGTCCCCCGAACCGAAGCCGGAAACGCGATGCGCAATACCTGCTATAAACTCGTCGAAACCACGCTAAAACACCTCCAAATCAGCGCGAATGTACACATAGAAATCCAGAAGCGTCTCCCCGTCCAGGGCGGCATGGGAGCCGGTTCCGCCAACGCCGCCGCTGCCCTCATCGCGCTGGAACACGAGCTGAATCTACAACTTGCACCCAAACTCCGCCTTCAACTAGCCGCCGAAACAGGCTCCGACGTCCCCCTCTTCCTCATTGGCGGCACAGTCCTCGGAACCAACCGCGGCGAGCAAGTCTCCCCCCTCCCCGACTTCCCGCAAACCCCCTGCGTTGTTGCACTTCCGAAGGTCGGAGTCTCCACTCCCCAGGCCTTCCGAGACCTCGACGCCCGCACACCATTGACTTCCACCCCATCTGTGGATAAACTAGAACAGTTGAGCCGCGCTCTTTCCCAGGTTTTCACAACCCGAGGAAGAGAGCCAAGCCCCTCCGGTATCTCTCGCACCGCCTCTCCGGCAACGGAACCCTTTCAGAATGAGGACATAGGCACCGCGACTGATCTCGCCGAGAACACCCTTCTCGCGCTTGTCCGCACCGGGATCGAAAACGACTTCGAAGAAGTAGCGTTTTCACAGCATCCCTTCCTGCGCGACATAAAGCGTCAATTGATGGGTAGTGATTCGGTAAACTCTGCGTTATACGCAGCGTTGTCGGGTTCGGGCTCCGCCCTGTTCGGACTGTACAAGTCCAACGCAGATGCGGTCGCTGCTCAACACCGCGTCCAGTCCACCGGAACGCAGGCAATCCTCACGGAAACCCTGCCTCGTTCGGCATACTGGGAGCGGATGTTCGCAGAGTAGTACCGGCAGGGCAGGATAGAAGCGCGCCGGAAATACTGGGCGATCGACTAACGGTAGGTCATCTGCCTTTGACGCAGACAGTCTAGGTTCGAATCCTAGTCGCCCAACCAATAAGTCGTTCGCCAGGCTTGGAAACAAGTCCACGAACAAAAGAAATAAGGGAACTTCACGTTTTTCGCGGCAACAACTAGCCGCCAGGAATAAGTGCAATGCCCGCAGAGTAGCACCACATGCGGGAGTAAGCAGAAGTTAGCGAAAGCTTGCGAAGACAGAACTACCTTCGCAAGTGGTTTCAGGAAGAATCAGGTCTTACCATTTGCACCAGTCCAAAGGGCAACAAACCTTCGGCCAGCTTTGAAGTAGACAAATGCAGCAGAAACATCAAGGTCAACCAACCTGGAGGGTTTCAACGTGACAGAAAGAAACACGACTGCGGTTCTTCCCCCGAATTCTCAAGAGCCCGACGAGCCCTCAGTGGGCCACACGTCAGGCCAACCGAAGCAAGCTGCCGAGTTTGTACTCACACCGGCAACCTCTGCTCCGGGCGCAAAGGCAGCGAGCGAGAAAAAACGCTCCTCGCGCCTTAGCGAAGACAAGCGCTTCAAGATCTTCTCCGGATCGGCGAACCGGCCGCTTTCGGAGGAGGTCTGCAAGTTTCTAGGTGTACCTCTCGGCGAGTCGCGGCTACAACGCTTCTCCGACGGCGAGGTCCACTTTCAGCTCCTTGAAAACGTGCGTGGTGTGGATGTGTTCCTCATCCAGCCCACATGCCACCCGGTCGACGAGAACGTCATGGAGCTCCTCATCATGATGGATGCGCTCAAGCGCGCTTCCGCCGGCCGAATCACGGTGGTCATCCCCTATTACGGCTACGCCCGCCAGGACCGCAAAGACCGCCCCCGAGTGGCCATTACCTCGAAGCTGGTCGCGGACCTCCTGACCACCGCCGGCGCCAACCGCGCCCTCCTGATCGACCTGCACGCCGCCCAGATTCAAGGCTTCTTCAACATTCCCGTCGACCACCTCTTCGCCAGCCCAGTCCTCGTCGGATACTTCCGCGACCTCCACTTGCCGAACCTCACAGTTGTAAGTCCCGACGCAGGCGGGGTAGAACGCGCCCGCTTCTTCGCCAAGAAGATGGAAGTCCCACTAGCCATCGTCGACAAGCGCCGCACCGACATCAACGTCACTGAAGTAATGAACGTCATCGGCGACGTTCGCGGACGCACCTGCCTCATCCTCGACGACATCGTCGACACGGCAGGCACCATCGTCAAGACCGCCGACGCGCTGATCGAACAAGGTGCAGAAAAAGTTTATGCGTGCGCCTCGCACGCTGTACTCTCCGGCCCGGCCGTAGAACGCATCAAGAACTCGCAAATCGAACAATTCGTTGTGAGCAACACAATCCCTCTGAACGCAGAAGCTCAGAAGGTAGACAAGATCAAAGTACTTTCCATCGCCGGTCTTATAGGTCGAGCAATAGAAAGTATTCACATGGAAACCAGCGTTTCCACGCTGTTCAACTAAGTAACACCTGCAGAAAGGGAGCGAGGCTCAACCTCGTGCCCGATAAGGAAAACAAATGGCAAACGCAGTTCAAAGCATCACCGCAACTCCTCGCACCGGAAAGTTCAACAAGGGCTTCGCCCGCCGCGTGCGCATGCAGGGCCTGATTCCCGCCGTAGTCTACGGCGCCGGCCAGCCTTCAGTTGCAGTCACCGTCGACCCCAAGGTCATCACCAAGATTCTGTACTCCGACGCCGGTCACAACACCATCTTCGATCTCGCGATCGAAGGCGGCGATGCCGGCAAGGGCATGATCGTCGACTGGCAGAACGAGCCCATCAAGGGGCACCTGCTGCACATTGACATCAAGCGCATCGCGATGGATAAAGCCATGCGCGTCTCGGTCCCCGTCCACCTTACCGGCACGGCCATCGGCGTCAAGACGCACGGCGGCATTCTCGGCCAGGTGCTGCACGAGGTCGAAATCGAGTGCCTCCCCGGCGACATCCCCAGCCACATCGACGTCGACATCTCCGACCTCGACATCAACGGCGCGATCCACATCTCCGACCTGCCGCACTCGAAGTCCATCAAGTTCCTCGGCGAAGAGAATGCCCTGGTCGCGCACGTCACCGTCATGAAGGAAGAGGCCGCTGCAGAACCCGCAGTAGCTGCTGCCACCGAACCCGAAGTAGCCAAGAAGGGCAAGACCGACGCCCCCGACGCTGCTGCACCAGCCGCACCCGCGAAAAAGAAGTAGAAAGGCAGAGATTAGAGAGGAGGGTTAGCGACGATTCTTTGGCTTTCCTAATCCCTATTCCCGAAACTCTAACCCCTGTACTTATGAAGCTGATCGTCGGTCTCGGCAACCCCGGCCCGCAGTATGCGTTCACACCGCACAACGCCGGGTTCCTCGCTATCGACCGCATCGCCGCAATCTGCGATGTGCAGGTAACGAACCGCCGCGGAAGAGCGCTCACCGCTCGGACAAAGTTGGCCGGACACGACGTCCTGCTGGCCAAGCCCGAGACCTTCATGAACCTGAGCGGGCTTTCAGTAGCCGCTCTGCTTCAGGAGTTAGAACTGAACGTAGACGACCTCATCGTCCTCTACGACGAGCTGGCCATACCGCTGGGCACGCTTCGCATCCGCGAGCGAGGTTCGGCGGGCGGGCACAACGGAGTGAAGTCCATCTCCGGCGTGCTTGGCACAGAAGAATGGATTCGCGTCCGCATCGGGATTGGCAAACCGCCGCTCGAAAGTGGACGAGAAGTGAAAGCCGGAGGGACCGACTACCTGCTGTCGCCGATGCGAAAAGCAGAGTTAGCGGAACTCGACGAAGTCCTCGACCAGGCCGTACGCGCAGTCGAGGCAGTGTTGACGAAAGGTGTCAGCGCGGCCATGAACGAGTTCAACCGCAAGGTTGAGCCTGAAGAGAAATAGCAGCACTAACCTTCCACACCGACATCGGTTGGAAACAAACCGAAGCGGTGCGGGGCAGAACCCCGCAGAAAGAAGCAAAATGAATCGCTCTTACGAAATCATGTTCATCGTGCGTCCTGACGTTGAAGAAACCGAGCTCGACAAGCTCATCGAAACCTTCTCCGGATATGTCACCTCCGGCGGCGGCGAAATCAAGTCGACCGAAAAGATGGGCCGTCGCCGTCTCGCCTACACTGTGCAGAAGTTCAACGATGGTTTCTACATCCTGCTGATCGTCGCCGCACCTGCCTCGCTCATCGCTGAGATCGAGCGCCGTCTGCGCGTCTCCGAGCCCGTCATCAAGTTCATCACCGTCCGCATGGACGAGGAAGAAAAGCGTCTCGCCAAGATCAAGAAGCACCGCGACTCGCACGTCAAGCGCAGCGCCCTTCCGCAGGTCAGCGCAGAAGCCGCAGCCGCGACACCCGCGCCTGCCGCCGAAGCTGCTCCCGCTCCTGTTCCCGAAGCCGCTCCCGTAGCCGAGCCTGTTGCCGCGCTCGTGGTGATGGCGCCAGTTGTTGAGGACGTACGCCAGCGTGTTGCGGACCTGGCGCGGGGAGCTGAGCCGGCGCGCGAAATAGCGCTGGAAGACCATGCCGCGCGTGC
>CAZZYB010000160.1:0-7915 GCA_964658125.1 uncultured Acetobacteraceae bacterium
GCTCGCCTGTTTCGGCCATCGCGGGCAGCGTTTCAGCAGTACGCGCAAAATCGTCCAGAGTCGCAGCATTTCGCGGCGGAGTCTGTTCCCCAAGCTTGGGCTCAACGGCGTCGCTCGTGCTCGCAACCAGGGGAGCAGCAGCTTTCGGCTTGCGCTTTTTTGCGGCAGCGCGATGAATTACGGGTGGATCATTGTCGGCATCATCCTGCGGCGCTCGTCTGCGTTTACTTTTGTGCGCACGGGTCGAGCTTTTTGCCTCCGGAGCATCCAGGTGCGTCCTCGCCTTCCGCTTCGCAGACTTCTTACCCGCAGGTCGACTCTCTGTCTCGACAACTGCTCTGCGCGTCACGCGATGGGAGACCGTCAGATGCCGCTCCGGGTGCCCGGCAGCAAGGGCCGGCAGCGTCATCGTCCCCAGCGCCGCGACTATCACGGCCCGCAGGCACACCGCCGCCAGACGTCTCAGATCGCTATCAACCCGCGATTGCATTGTCATTGCTGTTTCAACTGTAAAGGTGGCCGCGAAGCCTCCAGAGCATCTTCAAGCCTACCTGCCGGCGCACCCCGCGACTAGTAGCGAAACGGGTTCTTCACCCAAACAGAAACTTTCCGTAATAAACTACGTCCACATTTCAAACGAGGTTTTCGAATGCCTTCACGTACGACCCGCCTGACCGCACTTTCGTTCGCCGCCGCCGGCCTCGCCGCAACCGCGATGTTCTGGCAGTCAACCCCCGTCGCCGCCGCTGGTGGCGTGGACCCCGCCACACCCGAGTTCTACACAACCAGTGTCCAGCCGATTCTGCAGACCAACTGCTATCGCTGCCACGGCGGTTTGAATCACCGCGGAGGCCTGAAGCTCGACACCAAAGCGGCCATCATGGCGGGCAGCAAGAGCGGCCCCGTCATCATACCCGGCGACCCCGCAAAGTCGCTGCTGGTCACGCTGATCCGCCACGAAGGCCCGGCCGACGATCCCCGCCCCATGCCGCCCAAGGACAAACTCTCGGACGCCGACATCGCGACCATCACCGCCTGGATCAAAGCCGGCGCCGTGATGCCGGCCGATCCCGCAGTGACCCCCTAACGCAGAAAAGGAGTGCCCGTTCAGGCACCCCTACTTCACGAAGCCCGAAAATCAGTAAGCCCGCTGGTACATCCGCGAAATCCGGTCGTGCCACCCCAGCTGGTCCTCATCCATCCACGCCCAGGCCAGTCCCAGCCCCAGCGGAGACGCCGCCAGCAGCGTAGCCAGCACACGGCCGCGCATCGCCGACCGCGTCGGGTTGCTGTCGGCAAACGTGCACAGCCCGATGCGCGCATACCGCATCCCCGGCGTGGCTTCGCCAAACGTGAAGAACAGCAGCTGATACAGCACGAACAGCGCGCCCATCACCCCCGCGAGCGAGGCTCCCATCAGCGGCAACGGCATCGCATGCAGCCTTGCGCCTGCGATCTCCGCCACTACGGCGACAAACGCCACACCCGCCGCGCCAACGCAGCACGTATCCACAATCGCCGCCATCAGCCTCAGCTCCAGCCTCGCCGTCTGCGGCTGGTGCGCCAAATAAACTTCCGCCTCCACAGGCAGGACCGGCTCGGGTCGCTCGGCCGCCGCCAGCACCACGCTCTGCCAGTCGGGCGCGGTGGGCGTTTCAGCCGGAGCGCTCGAAATCAACTCGGCCTCCACCTCGAAAATCCGCAACTGCGGCTCCGGTGCAGACTCCTCGCGCAGCGGCCCTTCAGCCAGCCGCGGACGTGCCTTGCGGGTCGCTACCAACTGCCGCGGAAATTCGATCAAATTGCCCGAAATCGCGACCGGCTCCGCGTGCATTTCAAACTCCGGAGCCCGCCGAAACGCAATCTCTTCATCCAGCGCCGTCGCCTCATGCTCGTCGGCCTCGAACGGCACACCCAGCCGCCGCATGTTCTCCAGCGCGGGCCGGCTCGCAACCAAATCCTCGTGCATCCGTACCGTCAACCCGGCAGAAAAATCCTCATGCCGCGGCGCTTCAACCTCCGGCTCCCACGCAACCGGTTCGGTCCATTGCTTCAACTCTTCCAGCAGCTGCATCTGCGCTTCGGCCTTACGCGTCGCCACTTCCGCTTCCGCATGCGCCTGTTGCAGGGCGCGCTCGGCTTCCTGCGAAAGGAACTCCCGATAACTCACACTGTTCTGATACCGCGCCGCCACAGCCTCGCGTACGCGCGACGCGCCTGCCGGTGTCCGTGTGGGTTGTTCTGTCGCTTCTGCGTGGATCCGTTCCGAACCGGCTTGTGCACGCCGCCGCCGGTGCGCTTCCACGCGCTCGCTGGCGACCTGCTTCAGCAGTGCGGCGGTCTCCGTACCCGTCCCCGCGAGGCTCATCTGCTCAAACGTTTCCTGTACTGCGCCGCTCATACTCAAAACCCTGCACTCCTCTGGCCCGACAAATCCTGTTTACCGCGCGCTGCTCCCACTTGCCACAGCAAAATCGTCTAAGCTCAACCTGTGGATGGCCCCAATCAAGCTGCTCGAACGCCCGGCAATCGGAAGTCTCCGCTGCTGCGATGGATGCTTCTGTTCATAACTACCATTCCCGCGTTCGTAAATCAGCAACATCTGGCGGCGCAGGAGGTAGCAAGTCAGGCACCCCCGTCTACTTCTGACCTTCCGCTGGCCGTGCCGTTCCTCGTTCAGGACGACACCGACCTCCTGACCATCGACGCCGACCTCTCCTCTAGCTACAACGCCGTGAAACGCCTCGAGGGCAACGTGGTCATCCACTACCATGGCCGCACCCTTCACGCCGACCGCATCACCTACGACGAATCCAGCGGAGACCTCACGCTCGACGGCCACATCGTGCTCACCGGCGGAGACAACGATGAGTTCCTGCAAGCGTCGCGCGGCTCCTACAACCTCTATACGCAGACGGGCAAATTCTACGAAGTCAACGGCTCTGTCGGCCTGCACGGCGCGGCTGTGCGCTCCGGCTACTCGACGACCAACCCGTTCGTCTTCTCCGGCCGGATGGTCATCAAGACCGGCCCGCGCAACTACGACGTCTACGACGGCAAGGTCACGTCCTGCCTTCTGCCCAACCCCGACTGGCAACTCTCCGCCGGGCACTTTTCGCTCGACAGCTCCAAGGCCCGCGCCTACAAATCGACCTTCCGCATCGTCAACATCCCCATCCTGTTCCTCCCCTACGTAACCCAGCCAATTGACGGCCAGCAGCGCCAGTCCGGCATCCTCATCCCCTCGGGCGACCCCCACAGCTCCACCAAGGGGACCGTCATCGGCGAAGAAGTTTACTTCGCGCTCGGCCGTTCCGCCGACCTGACCCTCGGCCTGCAATACTTCTCCGCCCGCGGCGTTTCCGAGTCGGGCACCTTCCGCTACCGTGGCCTCGGCAACGACTTCGTCACCGCCCACGCATCCGCCCTGCAAGACCGCGGGATCGCCCTCGACAGTAAGCACCCTACCATCCTCACCGACCAGGGCGGACAGGACGTCACCGTCGCCTTCCGCCGTAAACTCACCTCCAAGACCCGCGTCGTAGGCGACGCCGAGTACCTCAGCTCCTACGTCTATCGCGAAGCCTTCAACGAGAGCTTCAACCAGGCCGTCTCGTCCGACATCACGTCCGTCCTCTACGCTACAAACCAGCAGCACGGCTTCTCCACTGCCATCCGCGCCGACCGCTACCAGGGCCTCAAGCGCGTCCCCATCGGCGCCCTTCCCGGCCAGCAGGTACGCATCTTCCACGCGCCTTCGCTCGACTTCACCGCAGTCGACCACCACATCGGCAATACACCCTTGCTGTGGAGCCTCACCAGCTCCGTCGCCGGCCTCAAGCGCTCGCAACCCAACTTCGTTTCCTCCGGCATCATCGAGCGCTTCGACCTCCGCCCGGAAATCTCGCTGCCACTCTCCGGCGGCGGCTGGCACACCATGTCGTCGCTCGCCGTCCGCGACACCATCTACTCCCGCAGCCGCGCCGCACCGTATCCCCCCGGCCAGCCGCCGATCGAACTCACCGAACCCATCCACCGCACCTCGCTCGAAACGAAGGTGGACATCCGTCCACCTGCCATCGAACGCACCTTCACCACGCCCAGACTTCTCGCCAACATCTTTGGCCCCGAAATCCGCCACACCGTCGAGCCGCAGCTTGTCTACCGCGACGTTCGGGGCATCGACAACTTCCTCGGCATCCTGCGCTTCGACGACGTGGACGTCGCCAGCAACACCAACGAGCTCGAGTACGGCGTCACGCAACATCTGTTCGCCCGCCGCCCCAAGCCGAAGCCCACCAAGCCCTGCTCCAACCTCTCCAAGGAAACGCTGCCCCAACTTCGCGCCGCCGCCTCGCTCCCCGACGCCCCCACCGAAGCGCTCCGCGACGACACGGACCCGCCCCCACCCTCCAACCTCGACGGCAACGGCATCCCCATCCCCGACGCTCCAGCCGTCCCCACCCACACCCACGCCCGCGGCACCCCCGTCTGCGACAAGGCCGAGGCGCCGCAACAGGAGTGGCTCTCCTGGCGCCTCACTCAGCGCCACTTCTTCGACCCCAACTTCGGCGGCGCCGTCATCAACACCCGCCGCAACATTTTCGACACAACACTCTCGCTCTCCGGCATCGCGTTCCTCACCGAAGGCCGCGACATCTCGCCGCTGATCTCGCGCCTGCGCCTCCGCACCTCGTCGCACACCGACTTCGAGTGGGACTTCGACCTCGACACCGGAGCCAAGCGCTTCACCAGCTCTAACATCTTTCTCGACGCGCACGAAGGGCCGCTCTTCGGCGCCATCTCCTACGCACGCCTCAACGCTCCCGGCCGATTCTTTACCGAGACCATCGACAACAACTCCGCCACCCTCACCAGCTCTGCCGTCTCCGACTTCTCGCAGATGCGCCTGCTGCTCGGCTACGGCAACTCCACCAAACCCGGCCTCTCGCTAGCCGGCAATGCCAACATCGACCTCAACCTCGGCAGCCTCCAGTACCTTTCCGCCCAAAGCGGCTACAACTGGAACTGCTGCGGCCTGTCAGTCGAGTACCGCAAGTATCAACTCGGCCCCGTGCGCAACGAAGGCGCATACAAATTCAACTTCACGCTCGCCAACATCGGCACCGCCGGGAACCTCCGCAAAGCTGAACGCCTCTTCTAACCTCCCCCGCCCGCAAACGTCCACCACATGTAGCGCCTCCACCCCACTCTGAGATAATGAATATCGTGCTGCGCCTCCTAAAAACCCTCCCCACCGTCCTTCTCGCCGCCACCTTCGCCGCCCTCGGTTGCCATGCGCAGAACCCTTCCGGCACCCAGCTCTCGGTCGAGAACGCCCGCCGCGTCGAGGTCCTCCTCCGCCAGCGCGCCTCGCTGCCTCCGGGTTCGACCATCCAGGTAGGCCCCCGCGTACCCGGCGGCGGTGTCCCCGGCTACGACCAGATCTCCGTCACCTTCACCAGTTCAGAAGGCAAAGTTTCGAAGCCGATTAATTTCCTGATCTCAGCCGACGGCAAAACCCTCGCCCAGTTCAGCAAGTTCGACATCTCCGCCAATCCGCGCACGCTCGTCTCCGCGGAGGGCCGCCCCTGGCGCGGCGGTCCCGCCAACGCTCCCGTCCTCGTCGTTGTCTTCGACGACCTCGAGTGCCCCTACTGCGCCCGCATGCACGCCGACATCTTCCCCGCCATCACCGAGCGCTACAAGGACCAGGTCCGCATCGTCTACCGCGATTTCCCGCTCGAACAGCACCCCTGGGCCATGCACGCCGCAGTCGACACCAACTGCCTCGCCGCCCAATCCAACACCGGCTACTGGAACGTAGTCGACTACATCCACGCCCACGCCGGCGAGATTGGCACACCTCCCGCAGCGAAAGACGGCAAGGCTCCCGCCGAAAAAACTCTGGCCATTGCCAACTCTCAGCTCGACAAACTCATGCACGACCAGGGCGTCTCCCAAAAGGTCGATCTCCCCAAACTGGACGCCTGCCTGCTCAAGCAGGACACGTCCGGCATCGATGCCTCCAAAGCCCTCGCCCAGACGCTCAACGTAGAAGCCACTCCGGCCATCTTCGTCAACGGCGACAAGATCGACGGCGCCCTGCCCAACGAGTTCATCTTCAAGCTGATCGATCAGGCCCTGGTAGCCGAAGGCAAAAACCCACCGCCCCCCTTCGCCCCACCGGCGCCACCCACTCCCACCGCAGCAGCGGCGACCGCCAGCCCAACCCCCACCGTCAAAAAGTAATCCCAGCTTCGATCGTTCTCAGTTGTCAGTTCTCGGTTATCGGCAGAAACTAACAACTAGCAACTGAGAACTAACAACTTACCCATGCGCCGCTCCGCAACCGTTTTCGCCCCTCTCCTCGCCTCCGCCGCAGTCGCGCTCTCGACCGGCTGTCATCAAGCCGAACCGCAGCGCTGCGTCGACGAAACGAACCACGTAGTCGACCCGAAATTCTGCGCCAACCTCCCTCCCGGAGCCCAACAGCCCCTCGCTGGCAGCCCCAACAACGGTGGAGGCCACTACGGCGGTGGCGGCATCTTCTACCCGCACATGTACCGCTACTACTACGGCGGCCTCGGCGGCTACGCTCTCGGGAGCATTGTGAACGGCGGCAGCTACGCCCCGGTCCCCGGCCACAGCTACGGCAACGTTCGCGGCGGCAGCACCTCGGTCTCCGGAACCTCACGCGGCGGCTTCGGCAGCTCCTTCTCCTCCAGCGGCGGCCACGGCGGCGGAGGCGGTGAATAACATGCAACGCCACAACCTCACACCCCGCCCCAACTGGCAGCAAATCGTCGAGCAGCAAGGCCTCAGCTTCCATACGCCTGACACACTCCCGCCCGGCGCAAGGCCCTACTGGGACGAGTCCGCCTGCTACGAGTTCACCGCCGCCGAAGTCGATCGCCTCGAAGCCGCGGGCAACGAGCTGCAAACCATGTGCCTGGCCGCCGCCCAGCACGTCATTGACAACCAGCGCTACGCCGAGCTCGAAATCCCGGCCGACGCCGTCCCCCTCATCGAGTGGGCCTGGAACGAAGAACCACCCGCAATCTACGGCCGTTTCGACCTGCTGTACAACGGCGGCGGCCCGCCCAAGCTCCTCGAATACAACGCGGACACCCCCACCTCGCTGCTCGAAGCCGCGGTCATCCAGTGGTACTGGCTCAAAGACGTTTACCCCGACGCCGACCAATTTAACTCGCTCCACGAAAAGCTCATCGCCAAGTGGAAAGACGTCGCCGGCTACCTCTCCAAACCCATCTACTTCGCCTCCGCCGACTACCCCGAAGACCTCCTCACCGTCGCCTACCTCCGCGACACCGCCGAGCAGGCCGGCCTCAGCACCGTGCAACTCCTCATGCAGGACATCGGCTGGAACGAACCCCGCCAGTGCTTCGTCGACCTCGACCCCCAGGAGCGCACCATCAAGTCGATCTTCAAGCTCTACCCCTGGGAGACGATGCTCGAAGAGGAGTTCGCAACAGCCGCGCTCCGCACCTACAAAGACATGCGCTGGATCGAGCCCATCTGGAAAATGCTGCTCTCGAACAAAGGCATCCTGCCCATCCTCTGGGAGCTCTACCCCAACCACGAACTGCTGCTCGAATCGCACTTCGTCACCTCCAGCTCCGGCTGGACACCGGCCCCCGGTTGGGTCCGCAAACCCCTGCACTCCCGCGAGGGCTCGAACATCATCATGGTCGGCCTCGACGGCGAAAAAATCGAAACTCCCGGCCCCTACGACAACCGCCTGCAGATCGACCAGCGCCTCGGCCCCGCCACGATCTTCCCCGACGCTTCCGGCCCCGGCCGCTGGCCCGTCGTCGGCCTCTGGATGATCGACCAGGAGTGCTGCGGCCTCGGCATCCGCGAATCCGCCGGCCCCATCACCGACAACCTGAGC
>CAZZYB010000160.1:7925-8301 GCA_964658125.1 uncultured Acetobacteraceae bacterium
CCCCCACTTCTTCCGCTAGTCGAAGCGACCACCACAGTGCCTCACCCACCCAACCCCTCAAACCACTCCCGATAAACCGTCCCCGCCACCATCTTCCGATTCAAATCCTCCGCACCATCCCGCCACCACACCTCGCCCCGTTCCCCCAGCGCAATCTTCGCCGCATCCACGCGCCTCCGAGCCAGCTCCCGCCCCTCAGCATCGCCCTCCCGCATAGCCTTTCCCTTCGCCCGCCGAGCCTCCATCAACTCTTTGACCAGCGTTTCCTTCTCATCCTCACCAAGCGAAGGATCAGCACACCGCCACAACCGCCCCCGCACCACAAAGTAACGCCCATCCGGAGTCACGGGATATCGCATCTTCAATCAGATGCGCC
>CAZZYB010000161.1:0-8277 GCA_964658125.1 uncultured Acetobacteraceae bacterium
TCGGCGAAGGTGACGCTGGGGGTCGAATTGTCCAGGCGGATTCGGCCATAGCTGGCGTGTCTCATGGAGCTATTGCCGGGGTGAATGTAGTTCGTACGGCCGGGTGTGACGGGCGTAGCTGGAACTAGATGCTCTGACATGGTTTCCCTTCTCGACTTATGCACAAAAGAAAGGCCCTGCCATGCTTTCGCGTGTCAGGGCCAATAGACGGGAGGGATGGTTTACCAGGCAATCTTTTCGGGAAAGAACTCCGCGAATAAATCGTCGTAGTAAGGCTTGAGGGCTTTGTAGTCTGGCTTGGTGTGGCCCTTGGAGTAGAGGTCGTAGACGTTGAATTTGTTGACCCACTCGAACATGTTTTCGTCGTGCGGCGTCATGAGGTGCTTGTACGCGCCGTGACGGTGCGCGGCGTAGAAGGAGTGGTAGCGGAGCATCGCCAGCGACTCCTGCGGCATGTAGTTCTTCATCACTTCGTAGATGTAACCATCGTGGCCGAAGGACATCGTCACGTTGTCGAGACCGCAGTTGGGCTCGTAAATACCGTACTTGGTGGAGTACACCGGGTGGTTGATATCCGGATTCGCTTTGAAGTATTCGGGGAAAACGATCTGGTCTGAGTAAGCGCAGCCGACTGGGAAGGTGTCGCCGACGACGCCCCATTGAGGCTCGCCCCAAAGGCAGAGAACCTTGCCGAGATCGTGGATGAAGCCGGTGAGTACAAACCAGCGGGGATGGCCGTCACGGCGGATGGCTTCCGACGTCTGGAGGAGGTGCTCGATCTGGGTGAGGTCGGTGTCGGGATCGCTGTCGTCGACCAGGGTGTTGAGAAATTCGGCGGCCTCCCAGATGGACTTCAAGCCCTTGTTGAGGCCGAAGTATTCCTTCTGTTTCGCCATCACGTAATCGTATGTCTGGTACTTGTGATTCTGGCGGTAGAACTCGGCGACGCCGGGTGTGGCGGTCTCGTCGTACTGCCGAAATTCGGTCTCACTCTTGCCTTCCTGGTAGCGGCCGGTGAGGAACTCGTCCCACTCGTCCATGTCTTTCAGAGGAGCGGTTTCCAGTGGGCTTGCGATGGTTGTTGACATAGGTAGACTCCTCGGATGCAACGTTACCGCTAACTGTAAATGGATGTGAGCGAGGGTGGCAAGCGAAATTTGATGTTTGTGAAACGCGAATATAAGTGTGACGATGTTGAGGTCTGCGGGAGATTCGAAGGAGCGCTACACAGCACTGGACCCCCGGATCACCAGCTTCGGTTCGAGGAGGACGCTGCGAGGGGGCTGGTCGGGTTTGAGGGCTAATTCGAGGGCCATTTCTCCGGCTATGCGGCCTAGTTCGGCGGTGGAGTGGTCGACCGAGCTAAGCGGGACGCGGAGGTAGTCGGCGTAGCGGAGGTTGCCGCAGCCGATGAAGGCGATGTCCTGGGGGACGCGGAGGCCGGCCTGGAGGGTGGCCTCGATGGCGCCGATGGCGGAGAGGTCGTTGTAGCAGAAGACGGCGTCGGGACGGGCCGAGAGGCGGAGGAGGTCCTGCATGGCCTGGAAGCCGGCGATGTCTCCTGTTTCGTCGAAGCGATCGCGCTTCTGGACGTACTCTTCGGGGACGGTGATGCGAGCTTCGGCGAGGGCGTTGCGATAGCCGCGCATGCGGTCGAAGGAGGGGCTGGTGTTCTGGCCGCCGATGTGTGCGATGCGGCGGCGGCCCTGATCGATGAGGTGGCGGGTGGCGATTTCGCCTACCTTGACGTCATCCGAGCCGACGAAGTGCGCGGCGAGGTATGGGAAGTTGCGATCGAAGAGGAGGTAGGGGGTTTTCTCGTCGCCTAGCTCGTAGAAGTTTTTGAGCTTGGCCTGGCAGGAGGCGATGAGCAGGACGTCGATGCCGCGGGCCAGGAGGGTGCGGATTTCCTGGAGCTCGACTTCGGGATCTTCTTCGGACGAGGTCAGGATGAGGGCGTGGCTGGCTGCTCTCAGGACGCCGCCGAGGGACTTTGCGAACTCTGCGAAGAAGGGGTGGACGAGGTCGGGGACGACGAGGCCGACGGTCGAGGTACGGCCGCTGGCCAAGCCGCGAGCCATCATGTTGGGGCGGTAGTTGAGCTCCTTCATGCGCTTCAAGACACGCTGACGGGTCTCGTCGCCGATGTCGCGGTTGCCGCGGAGGACCTTCGAGACCGTGACGACGGAGACGTTGAGGTCGCGGGCTATGTCTTTCAGGCGGATGGCCATGGAGTCATCATTTCATAGGAGCGGGGCGGTGAAGAAAACGCTAAGGCGCGACGGACGCTACGGTGCGCAACGGGTTTGGTGGATGGGATTAGGAGAAGCGGGTGCGGCGCCAGAGGGTCAGGAAACCGGCTACTACGCTGGCAGCGAGGATGATCGAGAGAATGACGATCCACGTGTAGTTCATGGCGAGGGGAGGTACGGTCGCTCGGACGCCCAGCCAGACGAAGACGCCGGTGGCTACGAGGACGATGGCGTAGTCCCACCAGCGGCGGCGTTCGTTGCGGTCGCCGAACTCGTCGCCCGACTGCGCGGCTAGGGTGCGGTCTACGTCGAGGTTGTACCGGTCGCACTCGCGCATCATGGCTTCGTGGTTGGAGGTCTGTTCGCGGCCGGAGGCTACGGCGGTGCTGACGGCGAAGGCACCGAGGATCATGATCGCCGAACCTGCCAGGACGAGCATTTTGTGGGGCATGTCGGCGGTGGCGAGTTCGCCGAAGACGAGGGCTCCCCAGGCTAGTCCCCAGAGCTGGTTGGTGTTGGATAACGGGATGCCGCGGCCGATGCCGAGGTACTTGGTGGCGAATTGCTGGAAGAGGTCGCCGATGACCCAGACGAAGCCTCCGAGGAACAGCCAGAAGAGAGCGCCGCGGGTGTGCAGGAGCTGGAAGGCCGTGGAGTGGAGACCGCCGTCGAGGGCGAGGGTGAGGGCGAGGACGGTGCCGAGCTCGCCGACGGTGAAGGCGGTGATGAAGGAGAGGGGGTTCATGCCGCTGATGTAGGCCTTGCGGTAGGGGATGTACATCGTACCCCACATGAGGCTGGCGCCAAAAGCTGCGGCGATGCCGGCGACGGCGTGATGGTGCGCGGTGTCGTTGCCGCCGTGGATGGTGCTGAAGCCGAGCATGATGGCCGCGATGACTATGGCGAGGACGCCGAGGACGACTTTGCTGATGGTCTTGCCGCTGGCGCCCTGGAGTTCGCGGAAGAGGAGGCGTCCCCAGAGCAGGCCGATGAGCGAGTTGGTGTTCCAGAGGGGGAAGGCGATGGAGAGGCCGACGTCTCGGATGGCGAAGACGGTCAGGGTGTTGGCTACCGCCCAGAGGGCACCGGCGAGAAGTGCCCAGACGATGAGGTGCTTCTTCTCCATGAGGTCGGTGAAGACGTAGCTGGTGCCTTTGAGGAGGGTGGGGAAAGTCCAGCGGGCGGTGAAGACTCCGGCGACCATGCAGAGGGAGATGGCGAAGGGGGAGTAGCCGGCGTTGACGAGTTTTGTGGGAGCTTCGGCTGCTCCGAGCCAGACGCCGGCGGTGAGGCCGCAGATGACTCCGAGGAGGTGGAGCGAGATGCCGGGTTTGCGGGTGGTTTCTGTCATGAGTTTTCCTCGCGGCGTGTGGCTAGTGAAGGACTACCAGCAGGGCGATGCCCGCGAGGAGAACGAAGAAGGGGACCAGAAAGTGGCTGTCGGTGACGATGCATTTGGCGGATTGCAGGAAGCTCATGCGGCGGGTCTCTCTCGTGGAGGGGATGCGATTTTAGTCAGCGGTTACGTTGGCGGAACTGTATCGAGTGGGTGGACGGAGTGTCAAACTGCGGCGATCGCGGAGCTGGTTTTGTTGCGGCCTCGTCAGAATTTTATGGGCAGGTTTATCTTACGGGGACGATTTCCGGGGGCCGGCTGCGGAATATTTTTAAAGGTTATGGCGCGGGAGTGGGCCCTCCCCCTGTTTTTACGTAAAGTCCTGAGAGGGCGGGGGTTGAGCGCGGACTCTGAGGGGTAATAACTTACCTCACTCATCAAACAGCAAGCGCTTGCTTTTGACCTGCACTCGCGCTATTGTCTCGGAATGAGTCTACAGGCAGTCAGGAAGCACATGTTGAACGTGGAGAAGGCGCTCGCGAAGGGCGACGCTGCTCAAGCGCAAGTAGAACTCCTCAAGGGGCTAGAGACGCTTGTCGCTGTGATGAACGCGGAGAAGCGCTCACCGGCCAGCGAACTCGGACGCCTCGGCGGCACGGAGACGGCCAAGCGCGGTCCCGACTACTTCCGTGAACTCGCCGCCCGGCGCAAGACTCACGGCGGCGGTAGGCCGCGTAAAGACGCAGTTTGAGTAGAATGGTCGCTCCCCTAATGAGCGACCGTCCACCGTTGCACCCGATAGCGCTAGAGCAATTGGAACGCGCCGCCAAGAAGATCGACGCGGACTACTGGCACGTCTTGAAGGCGCTCCAGGTCGACTATCGCGGCCCAAAGACACTCAGCCCGCCCAAGACACCACAACTCCTCTTGAACCACCTCCAGATGTACGCCGGAGGACTCTTTCGGCTTGAAGAACTCAATTATCCAAAAGACTCGTCCAGTTATGGACTGTGGCTCGCCGCGCTCGCGGAGCGCATCATCGCCAGAGTCATTCAGACCGTGAATGAAGTCGAAGCATCGCCGGAAGATGCAAGACTCGCTTACCACGGACTAGGCATGAACGAAATGCGGACAGGGCTGCGGAGTTTTCTGAGCGTGGTCATCAGCGAGTACAGCGGTGCACCAATGTCTTCGACTACCGGGCCGGGAATCATTCGAGCCTCACTGGAGCGCCGCCGAAGACCAAGCGGCATCGAGAGCCTATCAGCCGCACGCAAGGTAGACGCCTACTTGAAGAGTCACGGCATCGGATACACGGACTTCGCCGCCACGGTAGGAATAACCGACAAGACCCTCCGCGGTTTCCTGCGGACTGGGAAGACTCGACGGCACATCTTTGCGAACATCGCCGCCAAAATAGGAACAACTGCGGTCGATCTTCTCTCTATGTAGATTCAACAATATAGGCGGAATATCTACCGCGTATCTACCGCCAAATTACCGTTTCTGGCCCATTGAGACCCCCAAACGACCGCATCTTTACCGCCACATTCCGGCGATTGAGCGTGTTGCGACTCCACCATTCCACGGCAATATGTGGACATGAAAGAGAACCCTACAATCCGAGCACCATAGACCCAAACTCCCGTCAGGGAGTGTTGGAATCCATAACTGGACTGACTTGACAAACAGCGAGCGGTCGCTGTATTCTAACGACACTGAGGCAAGCCATGGAACCCGTCGAAGCGCCCAAAACTCTTCAACAAGCCATCGTTCATTTTTCGAACCCGGACAACTGCGTGGCCTACATGGTGGCGCAGCGCTGGCCGTCTGGCGTCATCGCCTGCCCCACCTGCGGACGCGAAGATGTGAAGTACATCGCCAAGCGCCGGGTGTGGCAGTGCAAGACACGGCACGCGAAATGCCAGTTCTCCGTCAAGGTCGGAACCATCATGGAAGACTCGCCCATCGGTCTAGACAAGTGGCTCATGGCGATGTGGATGCTTGCCAACTGCAAGAACGGCGTTAGCAACTACGAAATCAGCCGCGCCATCGGCGTCACCCAAAAATCGACGTGGCACATGATGCACCGGATTCGTAAGGCGATGGACACCTACACGACCGGGGATAAACTCGGCGGCGCGGAAATCGTTGTTGAGAGTGACGAGACATTCATCGGCGGTGAGCCGAAAAACTGGCACACAAAGAAACGCGTCGCGCACCACAAGGCCGTGCGCTCAGAGCGCGTCCGCACCTACCAGAACGCATTCACCCACAAAACCGCCGTTCTTGGAATGCTCGACCGTGACAGCCGCCAGGTGCGCGCTAAGGTCGTCCCAAACGTTCGCCGCGACACGCTGCAAAAAGAGATTCTAGACACAATCGAGTTCGGCTCGAAGCTCTACACCGACGAAGCTAACGTGTACAAGAGTCTGAAAGACCGCTACGTCCACGAGACCGTTAATCATGCCGTCCATTACGTTCGCGGCGAGGTCCACACGAACAGCTTGGAGAACTTCTGGAGCCTATTGAAGCGCAACCTGCAAGGCACCTACGTTGCTGTTGAGCCATTTCACCTTGACCGCTATTTGGCCGAGCAGGTCTTCCGCTTCAACCATTGCAAGGACTCAAACGACGCGAAGCGCTTCAACATCGCCACGCAGCAAGCCATCGGCCGCCGCCTGACGTGGAACGAACTCACTGGCAAGGACAGCGCCACTACGGAGCGTTTTTAGCGGGGGCGAACGGCAGGGTCGCGGTAAAGGACGCAAGCCTTACGTTGATGTAGTCAACGGTGGACTTCCCGAAGATCGCGTGCGGAATGAAATCCGCGCGTATTGGCCCAAGCGACCGAGACGCGAACACATGAACCTGAATGCGCTCGGAGCGTATCTCAAGCGTGTTTACTCGCTTCCGAAGTATGTTGACGGCTTAGAGTTTGCCCGGTGTGTCCTGCGCGGGATGGACGACCTGTGATTTGCGCGCATCTTCTCGTTCCAGTTCCTCACGCAGATAGCGCAGATCCAGAAGCCGCCGCTCCTCCGGTATCTTTCCAGACGCAGGAGTGTCTTCGACGATCCGCTGCGCCTGCGCCTTCGGCACAGACAAAACGCGATTCACTAAGCTGTCGAATCTGTCGAATTCCTCGGACGTTGTCGCCTTCTTTTCCATGCCATGTAGGATAGCGCAATCGCTAGAATCCTAGTCGAGTTACTTCTTCCACAAGTTCGGCGCATGACCACCCGTATTTGGCGGCAAGCATACAAGCTCGCTTAGCTCCGAAGGACTTCACTATCATGACGAACAGCCTCCTGTCCCGAGAAGGATTTCTGTTATTCATCAACCAAGCCAGGGCCCAATCGTCCCTGCTCAGGGTTTCTGGACATACGGGTGCTCTGGAAATGCTGGAAATGGACGGGAGAGTTTCCACCCTCAGCGCAGATACGTTCCGAATCCGTGGGCGTGGCTGCGAGCTACTAGTTGATTTTTCGGAGTCTTCATTCGAGCGTTTCGTCGCTCGTGATGGGCCACTGATTACGATGCGTCCCGAGGACCCCGAGGGCCTTTTCCGCCCACTCTGGAGACTGGAATGGCCATCCGAAGACACACTATTAGTGGCTGAACGATCTCCTAGCGACCCGCCTGTATCGACGTAAATAGACACGGTTGAACCTCAAGCGGTAAAATCCGCATAGAGACGCCCGTCTCGTAATCCCTGCCCAACCGTCCCCACGGCTGGGCATTTTCATTTGCTTGATTCTACCGCGTCGTCCGTTGGTTGTGGTTCGTAGTAGGAACTTTGCCGGAAGACCGCCAAGAACAGCCCTTCAGGCATCGGAGATAAGGCAATCACCTTCCAGCCTTGCTGATCGCGCTCAAACAGCCGATAGTCCAGCGCCCCCTCTTCGATCCTCTCTGAGGAATAGAGGCCCGATCCTTCGCTCATGCCGCGATGCGCTGATAGTTCCAGTCCAACTTTCTCAATCGCCCGCTCAATAGCCATCCGGTTCTTGACCGAATTGCGTTCCTGTCGTTCGAGAACTTCGTTCAAAAGATGTTCCATTTGTCCGAGGCGTTGGGCCACGACATCGGGAGTAAGGCTGTCGCTCACAGGGCTTTCCTTTCCTTACACGCCCGTGTCGCATGAGACACAAGCACGCTGATGCTATCGCCATGCTTGAAAGATGGCAACCGCAACAATCTGCGTCCGCGTTGGAGCGCGAATCCGCGAGCTGAGGCAGGCGAAAGGATGGACACAGCAGATTCTTGCGGATCACGCCCAGATTGAGCGGTCACATCTTGCCAGGCTGGAAGAGGGTAAGCGCGAGGCCGGGCTGATGATGTTGGAGAAGATCGCCGGAGCGTTAGAGGTTAGACTGCGGGAACTGGTCGACCCGTAGACTTGCCACGGTCGCCGGAGCCTGAGAGGATGGCCGCATGGCTCTCACTACGGTGCTGAAAATCCACGTCGATGGAAAGTGGCGCTCAATGGGCGTCGAAGAAGCGCTTGAAATAGGCCAGCGCGAAGGCCATTGCTTACAGTGTGGCGAAGATATGATCGTCCTCGCACGGTACAAGACCGGCACCGTTCCACACGCCGAACACCGCCCATGGAATATAGACAAGAAAACTTGCAATCGTCGGTCGAAACGATCAAAGGGCTACGCGGCTAAGGCGTAAACCGCGATC
>CAZZYB010000162.1:0-8255 GCA_964658125.1 uncultured Acetobacteraceae bacterium
GCAACTCATAATCAAATCTCAACCCGCCGAACCGTTCCACCCACCACAAACAACAACAGCGCCCCCACCGGCGCAACCGCTCCCGCGATCGTCAGCACAAACCCATACCCAAAGTGCAGCACCATCCACGCCGTGCCGAGATTGAACAGCAGGGAAGCGATTCCCGCCGCCGTCCCGCCCATGCCCGCAACCGTCCCCACCGCCGATCCTGGAAAGAAATCACTCGGCAGCGTCTGCACATTCGAGATCCACATCTGGAACCCGAACAGCACCACCGCAACACAAGCCAGCGCACCATAAGCCGTATGCGCCCGCGCCGCAAAAATCCCAAACGGCATCATACAGGCCGCAATCGAGATCGCAATCTTCCGCGCCGCATTCACGCTGAAACCCTGGCGAATCAGCCGCCCCGAAAGCCATCCGCCAAACAGCGCACCTACAGCCGCCGCCAGATAAGGGGCCCACGCGGCCGCGCCAATCTGTTTCAAATCGAAGTGCCGCGCCTCCTTCAAATACGTCGGCAGCCACAGCATATAAAGCCACCACACCGGGTCAACCAGGAACCGCGCAATCAATATCCCCCACGTCTGCCGCATGCGCAGCAGCTGCGCCATGGAAGGCGCCGGACCCGCCGCCACAACAGGCTGACCATCCTGAATCAGGTGCCGCTCTTCATCACTAAGCCGCGGATGAACCTTCACCGGCTGATAGATCCAAAGCCACGCCCCAAGCCAGAAAAACCCCAGCACACCGACGATCAGAAACGTGATCCGCCAGCCCACCGCGGGGTCCAGAAACCGCGCCACCAGCACCGGCCCCAACACCCCACCCATCGACGCGCCGCCGTTAAAAATCGCCATCCCGATCGCGCGTTCGCGCTGCGGAAACCATTCGGCAATCACCTTTGCGGCACCAGGCCAGTTACCGGCTTCTCCTAGTCCCAGAAAGAAACTCGCCGCCGCAAAACTTCCAAAGCCCACAATCGCGGAGTGCGCCATCGCCGCCACGCACCACACCACGATCGAAACCGTAAATCCGATCCGCGCACCGTACTTGTCGTAGAGCTTTCCCGAAACGGATTGCGACAAAGTGTACGCAAATAAGAGGATCGCGCCGACGTAGGAATAAAGCTCCTTGCCGACGTGAATCTCCGCCCCAAAGTGCGTATAAAGGAGTCCAATCGACGAACGGTCGATGTAGTTGATACACGTAACCAGAAAGATCAGTCCCACAATGACCCAGCGCAGGCCACGAATCGGACGCCGGTTGATCCCAGCGATTCTGCCCGTAGAAATGTCTTTCGCGGTCATGGTGGCCTGTGGTAGTGTCTCCGGGTGCTAACGATAACACATCGTCTCGCAAGGACCTCCGCCAGTCGCTGCTGGAAGATCTTCTGCATCGCATCCTTCGCCACCCTGCTGCTGCTCGCCATCGCCGCCAGCGCACAAGCCGCCAACGAATCGCTCGGCCCTGCCGACTCCCACGGCAAAGTCAAAGGCACGCCGCTGCTCGCGGAGATGAAGTCGCTCCACTCGTCCATCCTCCCCGCGCTCGCCAACCAACACCCCCGCGTTTACTTCACCACCGCCGAACTCGACGCACTCCGAACTAAACTTCACGGCCCCGCCGCCGCCGAGTGGCACACCACCCTCGCCAACCTCCGCGTCTTCGAGGGCGATCCGCCGCCGCCTCCCGCTGAAAAACGCCGCGCCCAAAACGACGTAGCCTTCGCCATCGCCGAAGGCGCCTTCGCCTACCAGATGGAGCGCAGCAATCCCGCGCAAGCCACCCGCATTCTTGCAGCGACAAAGCGCTACATGGACGCGGCCGTCAGCTACGACATCTGGGGCTACGCCTTTTCCAAACCCAACACCGACCTCGCGGCCGGTCATCTCCTCTACGGCATGGGCGTCGGCTACGATCTGCTCTACAACGACCTCACGCCCGCAGACCGAACTAAATACCGCGACTGCATCGCCCGCCACGGCCAGCTCCTCTACACCTTTTTCGCCCCGCGCCGCGGTCGCGCCTACGCCTACTCGCAGAACCACACGTTCATCCCCATGGCCGGCCTGGCTGTAGCCGCCTACGCCGTCTACGGAGAAGTCCCCGAAGCCGCGCAGTGGGCCGCGCTCTCCCGCGCCATCTACAGCCGCGTCCTCGAAACCTACTCCCAGGATGGCTACTACTACGAAGGCTACGAGTACTGGATCTTCGCCACGCCCTGGCTCATCCACTACCTCGACGCGCACAAGCACGCCACCGGGGAAGACCTCTTCGACCAGCCCGGCCTCCGCCTCACGCACCTCTACGCCGCGCACGCGCTGCTGCCCGGCGCGCAGTCCATGTTCGACTTCGGCGACGTCTTCGGCGGCCCCATCACCCGCACCAAAGTCGGCGACGACTACGAGCGCTCCCACCCCAACGGACACTTCGAATCCAACTACAACCTCCTCTACGACCTCGCCCGCGAATACCGCTCGCCCGAAATTCAAGGGGTAGCCGACTGGATGAAGTCCCAGGGCCACACCGGCCAGGAGCCATGGTGGACTCTCGTGTGGCACGACCCCACCGTCGCCTCGCAGCCCATCACCAAACTCGAACCCTGGCACCGCTTCCCCGACCACGACGTCGCCTTCTGGCGCACCGATTGGACCTCCCAGGCCACAGCCGTCGCTTTCAAGTGCGGCCCACCCGAAGGTCACCATATCGCCGCACTTGCAACTAAATACCCCGACTTCCACCGTGAGCAGGGCCACGTCCACCCCGACGTAGCCAGCTTCATCCTTTTCGCCCACAGCCAGTACCTCACTGGAGACTCTGGTTACGCGGGCGTTCCCCGCACGATTGAGCACAACACCGTGCTCATCGACAACAAGGGGCAGGGCAACGAAGGCGGCCACGACGCCTGGGCCGGCATGGATCCCGCGCAGGTTGACCGCATCGCCATCACCTCCGCCCACTTCACCCGCACCGGTTTCGACATCGCCGGCGAGGCCTCCGCAGCCTACGCCCCGACCCTTGGCCTGCAACATTTCAGCCGCCGCATCCAACTCCTTCACCCCGGCAGCCTCCAGGTGTCAGACACCATCGAAACCTCCGCCTCACACCACTTTTCGGAAGTGCTGCACACAGATACGGCCTTCACGACGCAGACCGCTACGACCCACTTCACAAAGGTCGGAAATTCCGTCCTACATGTAACGGACCACTCCTCCGCTCCATCCATCGCCTTCACCGAAAGCAACATCGTGATGGGTCCCGGGCGTCCCGGCTCGGTAGACAAGGGAACCCCCGAACAGCGTGGCGAACGCCTGGTCGTTACCACCTCGGACCCAGCCACCACCCTCGACTTTACCTGGACCCTGTCCTACTAAGGCCAAAGCGATGGACAAGCGCTTATCTAGACGAATTCCCGTATTGTTCACACTAAAAATTTAAGATTGCCAAATGTGCGTTTCTGAGCGTAAGGTGTTCGTCGCACCCCAAAGCGATTCCGAAGGCACCGGCCACCACTCTGCCGGGCACGGTCTCTGCATCGGGTGTGAATGAGTTCGCCTGTCTTACTTAGAGGAGGTACACAGTGTCAAAGTTCTTACGCGCAATCTGCTGCGCCGTTCTGGTATTGCTTTTCGTGCCGTCGGCCCCGGCCCAGCTTAGTACCGCCACCATGTACGGTACGATCACCGATACCACCGGCGCTGCGATCCCCAACGCAACCGTGACCATCACGCAGACCGAGACCAACACCGCCCGCTCCATCACCTCCAAAACGGATGGCTCCTATCGCGCCGAGTTTCTTCCCGTCGGTCCGTACAAGGTGACGGTCGTTGCGCCCGGTTTCAAGACCCTCGAGCGCACCGGCATCACCCTCACCGTCACCGAAGAAGCCCAGCTCGATCTCTCCGTCAGCGTCGGCACTGAAGCCAGCGTCGTGCAGGTCACCTCCGACATCCCCCTCATCAACACCGGCAACTCCACTCTCGGCCGCACGGTCGACAACGTGGAAATCGACAACCTTCCGCTGGTCGACCGCAACGTGTACACCCTGCTCGATCTCACCCCCGGCGTGCAGAACAACAACAATGCCGGAACCGGCGGGAACGGCGGTGTCATCAACCCGCTCGGCTACCCGGAGCAGCACGTCAAGATCAACGGCTCGTCCGATTCCGGCGTCGGCCAGGTAGCCTACTACCTCGACGGCGGCTCCAACATGACGGGCGTGCGCAACACCGGCAATCCGCTCCCCAATCCCGACGCTATCCAGGAGTTCCGCGTCGACACCAACAACTTCTCCGCGCAGTACGGCCGCAACTCTGCCGGCGTCGTCAGCGTCATCACCAAGTCCGGCACCAACGAGTTCCACGGCTCCGCCTTCGAGTTTTTCCGTGACAGAAACTTCAACGCGACCGTTCGCGCTCAGAACCAGAAACTCCCTTACAACCAGCACCGCTTCGGCGGCACGGTCGGCGGCCCCGTCTTGCACGACAAGCTTTTCTTCTTCGGCTCCTACGCGGGCTTCCGTTTCATCTCCGCCAATAACTTCGTTCCCATCGTGCCCAGCCTAGCCATGACCAATGGCGACTTTTCGGAAAATATCCCCACCGGCGTAGCTCCCGCGGACAACCTGAAGTGCACGGTGGCCGCGCAATCGTCCACGAAATTCTGGGCCTGCAATCCCTATCTTCCCAAGGCTTCCGCCTGGTGCCCCGGCAACATCTGCGGCACCGCAGCCTTCGACCCCGCCATCCTCGCCATCGTCAAGGCTGGCCTGATTCCCACTTCTCCCGGCAATGGAAACTATCAGATTCAGCAAAACAGCCCCTACCGTCAGAAGACCGACGAGCAGTTGTACAAGAGCGACTATCAACTGGTTCCAAAGCAACGCCTCGCCTTAAGTTACTTCCATCAAACCGGAGATTTCGTCCTCAATCCTTCGGGCAACAACGTTCTGGGCTGGGTCGTGCATGACTACACCTTCGCGCAGCATGAAGCCAACGTTCAGCACGTCTGGACGCTCAGCAACAGCACCGTCAACCAGCTCTCGCTCAACTACACACGCCTCATCGGCGGCCGTGTACCTTCCCCTGCCGATAGCCTCGCAACCTACGGCTCCAAGTTCAACGAGCAGCTGCCCAACGGCGACATCTGCGGCGCCAAAGCCGAGCAGGGATGCTCCCGCCCGCAGCTCCAGGTCAGCGGCTGGTTTACCGCCGGCAACGCCATCACGGGTCCCGTCACCGGAAGCAACGTGTACGCTCTCCGCGATGTTGTCAGCATGACCAAGGGCAAGCACACCCTCTACCTCGGCGCTGAAGGCAACCGCGAAAACGACGCGCAGCAGACCACGCTGAACGATTACGGCGTCTTCAACTTCAGCGCGCATACCAACGTTGCCAACCGCTCCTCGGCCGCGATCACCGACTTCTTCTTCGGCTCACCCAACACCATGGGGCAGGACGTCCCGGTATACGCCAACGCCAACTACTTCAACTACGGCGCCTTCGCGCAGGACGACTGGCGCATCCTTCCCAACCTCACCCTCAACCTCGGCATCCGCTACGACATTCAAACCACGCCGACCAACACCCAGAACGAGACGCTCCAGTTCGTCCCGGGTGTGCAGTCCACAGTCGCGCCCACCAACCTCAAGGGTGTGCTGTTCCCTGGCGATCCCGGCGTACCGCGCAGCGGAGTCAACAATCGCTACGACCACTTCTCTCCGCGCATTGGCATGGCGTGGACACCGTATCCCAACGGCAAGACGGTCATCCATGCAGCCGGCGGAATCTTCTACGGCTCGGTCGGTGGAAACCTGTTCAACTACCCCTCCAACGGCGAACCCTTCTCCGGCCGTCCCACCTTCAACAACGTGATCCACGTTTCAGACCCCTACGCCACCGATCCCAAGGAGTTCTGCAACGCGGACCCCGCCTGCATTGCTTCCGGTGTCGGCCACTCGCCGTTCCCCTTCATCTACGACCCGAAGAATCCCAAGTACGTCGTCCTTCCCGCGGCGCTCATCTCCGTCGATCCAAACTTCCACTGGCCGGAGGTCTACCAGATGAACGCTGGCTTTGAGCAGCAGCTAGGCAACGGCTTTGCCTTCTCGGCAAGTTATGTGGCCTCGCTGGCCCGCAAGCTCCCAGCCGAATGGGACGTCAACTATCCTGTGTTCAACGTCAACGCCGCAGGCACTCCCGGTCCAGCCTGCGCCACCACAGCCACGACCCAGAACTGCAGCTACGCCAACACTACCGCCAACGTGGATAACCGGCGGCCCTATAACGATATTGCCTACGGCAACGTCATTGGATCCAACGCCGGCACCGCCGCCAATCCGCTGTTCAAGAGCATCTCGCAGATCCAATCTTCGGAAAGCTCTGCCTACCACAGCCTCCAGGTCACAGTGCAGAAGCGCTTCTCCAGGGGCTTCAGTGCACAGGGCTTCTACGTGTGGTCCAAGTCACTGCAAAGTCTTGATCTGGACACTTCCGGCAACACCGGAAACAGCGCCAACACCGAGCCTGAAGACAACCGCATTCACTCACTCGATCGTCAGCGTTCCGACTTCGACCAGCGCCACACCACGGCCATGACCTTTGTCTACAAACCGCATAAGGACTTCTCCAATCGCATCCTCCGGTCCGTTGTCAACGACTGGACGCTCACATCCATCTTCCGCATACAGAGCGGTCTGCCCTTCAACATCACCACCGGCTCCGACAACAACTTCGACGGCGTCAGCAACGACCGTCCTAACCTGGTTTCAGGTCTTACCCACGCTTCGGTAACAGACAACGGCGGGTCTCGCACAGCCATGGTCAACAACTGGGTCTCTCCGTCTCAGTTCTGCGTCTTCGGCGGTGTCCTCACCGGCACCACCAACGCGGCCTGCCCCCAGAACGGCGCCGGCCCGGGCGGTTCGGATGGAACCCTTCGCCAAAACACCCTGGATGCTCCCGGCCGTCGCAGTATCGACGCCTCCATCTTCCGCGACTTCCACATCTACGAGAAGTTGACCTTCCAGCTGCGCGGAGAATCGACCAACGTCTTCAACTTGACCAATCTCCCAGCTCCGGTCGGCACCCTGAGTTCCACCACCTTCGGAAAGATCACCTCGTCTATCTCCGGTGGAAGCTTCGGCAACCGCGTCCTCCAGGTCGGTGGCCGCATCCTCTTCTAGCCGAACCACGGCTCCTCAAACCGGCGAAGGGAGAAATCCCTTCGCCGCTTCTTTTTCATCCAACCTGCTTATCTCTGCTTTCTCGGCCCCACTAACGTTTACCTCCTTCACGCCTCCTCAACCTTGGATAGCATCCTAAGCATGAAGATGGAACCCCGCCCCCAACGCTCGCCACCCGAGGCGAGATCCACCGGCCAATCTCCTGGCCCCGTTGAGCTGCTCGTCGAAACCGGCCTCCTGCTGGCCCGCGAGCGCAACGTCGACCGCATCGTCCAGGCCGCCCTCGACGCCGGACGCCAGCTATGCAACGCCGAGTGGGGAGCCTTCTTCTACACCCAGGCAGCCGCTGACGGGGCCCCCTGCCCGCTGTTCAAGCTCACTGGCACTTTCGCCGCCAACCCCGCCGCCTTTCCGCTCGCCCATGTAGATCACCGCCTTATCGAGGTCCTGTTCGCCGGCGGCATCCTGCGTTGCGCCGACATCTCGCAGGACGCGCACTTTGGCGCCGGCACTGCATTCGCTCCGCTCACGACCGGGCCGCACCACGTCCGCAGCTACTTCGCCATACCGGTCCACAGTTCGGCCGGCGAGCTCTTCGGCGGTATGCTCTACGGACATCAGCAGCCCCACATCTTCACCGCAAACTGCGAGCCTTTCGTCGAAACCCTCGCCGCCCAGGCCGCTGTCGCTATCGACAACACCCGTCTGCATGAGCATCTCAGTCGCGACGCCGAAAACGCCAGTGCCGCCCGCCAGTTGCAGCGCGAAACCGCCGACCGCCTCGCCCAGGTCCTCGAAGCCACCACCGACGCCGTCCACCTCCTCGACCGCGACTGGCGCATTAGCTACATGAACACCCGCGCCAGGGAGATTGTCTCCGGTGGCCGCGACCTCACCGGACAAAACATCTGGGCCGCGTTTCCCGAAGCCGTCGGCTCGATCTTCCACCAGCGCTACACGGAGGTCATGGAAGGTCGGGGTCCCGCGGAGTTCACTGAGTTTTACGCACCTCTCAACGTCTGGCTTTCCGTCAAGGTGTACCCCAGCCTCGAAGGCATCGTCGTCTTCT
>CAZZYB010000163.1:0-2859 GCA_964658125.1 uncultured Acetobacteraceae bacterium
TCTACTTCCTCTCCCCGTAAGAAGGGCGAATCCTGGCCATCAGCAACATTTCTTTCTACCGCGATATGAATACTCGGATCATAAACTCGAATAACCAGGCCTTCGACAACAACCGAATAGGGAACATAAATAATGTCCTTGAAAACATTCGCCAGACGCAAAGCAAATGTTGTTTTCCCGTTCCCTGGCGGCCCGTAAAGAAGGATCGCGCGACCGGAGTTCAACGCCGGTCCAGCTTGCTCAAGAAGAGTATTCTCCATATCAAGGTCGCTCAGACTACTCCGCACCCGGTTGAAAGTAACAACCTCATTGGTGATCTTCTGAAGGTTGACCTGATGATTGAATTGTTCAAGAGTAACTGGAGTCGGCCCGTTATATTGCGACCGGTCAAGCGCATCCATAGCCCATCGCCGGCCCTCTTCGGTAAGGTCGTAAGTCATAATGGCAGCATTATCCGGACGCACACCCTTGGCATATAAAAGCTTCCGCTCGGTGGCCTGCCGGACTAACTCGGTAACAATGTGGCGCGGCAGCTTGATCGCATCGGCAAACTCTGGAGTCGACCGCAGACGGCCCGTGTAGATCTGCTTCATCAGCAGGCCCAGAAGCTCAAGCTCGTCTATCCCGATAGCTTCTATATTTCCGGGTTCAACCGGAAACGTGTCCAGGAACTTCGCAAGCGCCTGCTCAGTCATATAGCCGGCAGCAACCAGGTGATCGCCCAGGCGTCCGCTATTCCCCATCTGGCGATCCAGAGCATCGTTCAACTGCTCAACCGTAATCAACTTCGCCAAAACCAGAAGATTCCCAAGTTCCATACGCGCTGCGATAAATCACCCCGGAGGCCCGATAAAAATGCGGTGTCCCTCTGATTCTCCGCGACAACGTTTCGCTCGGCTCTCCCTACAAGGTTCCTGGGTAATCGAGTCATCGGGGTATTGTGATGTCCGCCCATGCGTGTTAGCACACGCCCCTCGGCCGTCAAGCATCCCGCATCGCCTAAACTAGACACGTGCGCGAAACCCTACAAACCCGTCTCGACACCATCACCGCGCAGACACGCGAACTCGTCCAGCCCGAACGCCTTGCTATCACCGACAACGCAGTCCACGACCTGCTCTCCACCGGCATCGAAGACGCGATCCTCCCCATCGGCGCTCCCGCTCCCACCTTCGCCCTCAAAGACGCCCGCGGCAAGCTCGTCCGTTCCGCCGACCTCCTTGCCCTCGGCCCATTGGTCGTCACGTTCTTCCGCGGCCGCTGGTGTCCGTACTGCATGACCGAACTCGAAGCCTGGGAAGCCGCCTTCCCGCTCCTCCGCGAACGCGGCGCGCTCCTGGTCGCCATCTCCCCACAACTCGGCCGCCAGAACGACTTCACCGTCCAGCGCCACTCCCTCACCTTCCCCATCCTCGCCGACCCCGACGCCACAGTCGCCGCCGAGTTTGGCATCGCCTACACCGTCCCCGAGCCTCTCCGCCAACACTATCGCTCCATCCTCATCAACATCCCCTTCATCAACGGCGACCAGTCCTGGCGCCTCCCCCTACCCGCCACCTTCATCATCCAGCAAGACAACACCATCGCCTTCGCCGAAGCCCATGCCGACCACCGCGTAAGGCCCGACCCCATGGACGTCCTTGCCCATCTCTCCTGACTCCATAGTCCGCTCACACTCACGCGGCCCGCTTCAAAGGCAAGTCTATTGCCGGAGTCGTATCATGGAGCGGTATGGCTTTCCCAATCAAAACCTGCGTCGTCTGCTCCGAAGAGTTCGAACTCAAGCCCGATAAACCGGGCTACGCCAACCGTTGCCCGACCTGCACAGAAGAAGGCGCGGCTCCCGGCTCGACGGGCAAAACCAAGATGACCGCCGAAGAGCGCCAGTCCATCGCCGAAGCCAACGAAGCCCGCCGTGCCGCGATGAAGAATCTCCTCTACCGCAAAGACAGCTAGACTCCGCGCCGTCAATCACGCCAGCAGCGCACGTTGTTCCAGCAGCTTAAGCAGCGCAAGCTCCTCCGCCCTCAGCGCCGCTTCATGCTCCGCAATCTCCTCATCCAGCTTTTGCACCGCGTCCTTCACCGTAAGACCGCCAAGATAGGCCTCCAGAACCGCCGGATGCACGTAACACTTTCTGCAGACGGACGGCGTATTGCCCAGCTTCGCCGCAACCTTCGCAATAGCCGCGACTACATTCTTCTTGGCCTCGGCCGCAGAGTTGAATGGTCCAAGATCCCGCAGCAATCCGCATGCCAGCACCGAGCCGGCCCATGTCCGAAAATCCTTCGCCGTAAAGTGTTGCCCCGTAATCTCGCGCAAATACTCGTTCACCGCAGTGCTATCGATGTTGTGGTGCGTCCCGTCCGAGTCAAGGTACTGAAAAAGTTCATAGCCCGGAATGTCCGCGCACTGCTTGATAATCCTGGCGAGCCGCCGGTCATGCAGACTGATCGCGTGCCTGACACCGCTTTTGCCCTGGAACGTGAACTTCACATCCGCTCCGTGCACTTCTACATGCTTGTTGCGCATGGTCGTCAAGCCATAGCTTCCATTGGTCCGCGCATACTCTTCATTGCCCACCCGTATGTGCGTCGCTTCCATCAGGCTGACGATCGTTGCCAGCACTTTCTCGCGAGGCATACCCGGCTTCGCGAGGTCCTCCTTCACACGCGCGCGAATCGTCGGCAGCGCCGCCGCAAAGTGCGTCATCCTCTCATACTTGTTTTCGTCGCGCGCCTGTCGCCACTTCGGGTGATATCGGCTCTGCTTGCGTCCGCGCGCATCCCGCCCCGTTGCCTGCAAATGCCCATTCGCGAGCGGAGAAATCCACACGCTTGTCCACGCCGGGGGAATCAC
>CAZZYB010000163.1:2869-8180 GCA_964658125.1 uncultured Acetobacteraceae bacterium
TTCCAGGCGGGCGGGATCGCCAGGTCGCGGATCCGCCGCAGCGTCTCCTCGTCGTGAATGATTCCGCCGTCGATTCCCTTGTAACGGAAGCCACGACCCGTCTTCAACCGCCGGATCCCCGGCCTGTTATCGGACACATACCGCAAACCCGCTTCCCGAGCGGACTCTGCAGGATCGGCTACTGTGACTACTTGAGCCTTCGACTTCTCTGCTTTACGACTTCTGGACCCTGGGCCTGAAACACGCATTCAAACTCTGATGCAGCCCGGCGAGCTGCCGTCCCCGGCGTTTTACAGCCGCTTGCGGAGTGCCTCAAAAAGCAGGAACCCGATCACGGCCGAAACCACAGCAATTGCGAAGTTCTGTAGAGTGAAAACGTCGGCCAATGCCACCATGATCGTTTTGCCCCGCCGGTTTGCCGCGGTGAACTCCCCCATCAAAAGGTTGGAGTAAAACAGAAAAATGATGAACGCCACTTCGATCACGGCGCGCCACACCGACCCCAGCTTTCCGGACTCTTTGACTTCAGTCGTCATCGGTTCATCATACTGTCAGCGCCGACGCGTTTGCTGCAGCTTCCTTCCGCGTCAGGCGATTCCAATGGTCTAATGTCCGCAGCGACATTAGCGGCGTTCAGGAGACGGAAACATGAGTGACACAGCTTTGGCGAATCGCCCGGCATGGAAAGCATTACAGGCGCACTTCGAAGCAATCGGCAAGACTCACCTCCGCGATTTATTCAAGGAAGACCCCGATCGCGGCACGCGCTACACCGCCGATGCCGAAGGCATCTTTCTCGATTACTCCAAGAACCGCGTCAACGACGAAACCCTCAAGCTCCTGATCCAGCTCGCCAAGGAGTGCGGCCTCGAAGAGCGCTGCGAAGCGATGTTTACCGGCCAGAAGATCAACATTACGGAGAACCGTGCCGTGCTGCACGTCGCCCTGCGCGCCCCGAAGTCCGAGTCGATCACGCTCGACGGCGAAGACGTCGTTCCCGCCGTCCACGAGGTCCTCGACAAGATGTCCGCCTTCTCCGATCGCGTCCGCTCCGGCGCCTGGAAAGGCCACACTGGCAAGCCCATCAAGAACATCGTGAACATCGGCATCGGCGGTTCCGATCTCGGTCCCGTCATGGCCTACGAGGCGCTCAAACATTATTCGCAGCGCGACCTCACCTTCCGCTTCGTCTCCAACGTCGACAGCACCGACTTCGCCGAGGCCATCTCCGACCTCCAGGCCGACGAGACGCTCTTCCTTGTCGCCTCCAAAACTTTCACAACACTGGAGACCATGACCAACGCGCAAACCGCCCGCGCGTGGTTCCTTGCTTCCGGCGCGCCTGAGTCCGCCATCGCTAAACACTTCGTCGCCATCTCCACGGCCTCCAAAGAAGTCGCAAAATTCGGCATCGACACCGAAAACATGTTCGGCTTCTGGGACTGGGTAGGCGGACGCTATTCCATGGACTCGGCCATCGGCCTATCCACCATGCTTGCGATCGGCCCGGACAACTTCCGCTCCATGCTCGCGGGCTTCCACGCAATGGACGTTCATTACCGCACCACACCGCTCGAGAAAAATCTACCGGCACTCATCGGCCTGCTCACCGTCTGGTACACCGATTTCTTCAACGCCCAGACCGTCGCGATCCTGCCCTACGAGCAATACCTCAAGCGCTTCCCCGCCTATCTGCAACAACTCACCATGGAGTCCAACGGCAAACACGTGACTCTAACCGGAGAGACTGTGACAGCCGACACAGGCCCAATCTACTGGGGCGAGCCCGGCACCAACGGCCAGCACTCCTTCTACCAACTCATCCACCAGGGCACGCGACTCATCCCGTGCGACTTTATCGGCTTCTTCAAAACGCTCAACCCCATTGGCCGCCATCACGACATCCTTACCGCCAACGTCTTCGCTCAGGCCGAAGCCCTCGCCTTCGGCAAGACAGCCGAAGAAGTCGCAGCGGCAGGCATTCCCGAGGCACTCATCCCGCACAAGGTGTTCGAAGGCAACCGCCCCTCAAATGTGATCCTTGCGGAAGTGCTCACACCCGAAGTCCTCGGTAAACTGATCGCCCTCTACGAGCACGCGGTTTTCACGCAAGGTGTTATCTGGAACATCGACTCCTTCGATCAATGGGGCGTCGAACTCGGCAAAGTCCTCGCGCAGAAGATTATCGGCGAACTCGAGAGCCCGTCCGAACCCGCTCTCGACCACGACGTTTCCACCAACAACCTCATCGGGCTCTATCGCAGCAGGAAGTAGAGCCTCCTCAGTTCACAAATGAAGGCGCTGTGCGCGAGCGAACTTGCGCATAACGCCGTTGTGCGTTTATCGTTGAGGTGTACCGGCAATCGAACAGAGCCGGCCAAGGAGCTTTCGTTGAGCCTTTCAGCCTCGCCGCTCGCAGCCGCACCGATTCCACCACTCGCCCCCAGAACCAAGCCCGCTCCCGCCGCCGCACTCGAGGTTTACACGGGCGACCCGAACTTCATGGCCTCGCTGGCCCGTGGTCTGCTCGTAATCCAGGCGTTCACCCCGCAGACCCCGCAGATGACCATCTCGCAGATCAGTGTGCGCACCGGCCTGTCACGCGCCGCAGTCCGTCGCTGCCTCTACACCCTGTCGAAGCTGGGCTTCGCAGGCGCGGAGGACGGTCAGCGCTACTCGCTGCGGCCCAAGATGCTCACACTCGCGAACACCTACACTGCATCGAGCACTCTCGCCAACGCTGCCCAGCCCATCCTGGAGCGCATGTCCGCAGCCCTTGGAGAATCGTTCTCCGTGGCCACCCTGGACGGTGACGACATCGTCTACATCGCCCGCACCATGGTGACGCGCGTCATGTCCGTGGACCTCCACATCGGATCGCGGCTTCCCGCCTTCTGCACCAGCATGGGTCGCGTATTGCTTGCCTATCTGCCCCAGGACCAGCTCGAAAGCTATCTCGCGCGAGCAGTCTTTACGCAGTTCACTCCCCGAACCATGACGTCTCCTGACAAGCTGCGCCTGGCATTGCGCAACGTTCGCCGCAACGGCTACGCACTGGTCGATCAGGAACTCGAGATTGGTCTGCGCTCGATCGCCGTCCCTGTTTATGCACCGAACGGGCGCGTAGTGGCAACGGTGAACCTCAGCGGAAACGCGCCGCGGATGCCAATGCTTGAGATGCAGACGCGCTACCTGCCGCACTTGCGCGCCGCTGCCAGCGAGCTAAGCGTCTTCCTCCAGTAGGCCCCGGTCGTCACCGCAGCCGGTAAACATTCGGTGTCGAACCCGCGTCTAAGGGTTTGAGGCGGAGTTTACACATCATCGTGAATTTGAGTCGAAGAAGTATGGTTCTTGTTCGCGGCTGTATTCGCCGCGGCTTGGCTTCCAATGGAGTAAGATTCAACAAAACCTTGAGATACATGAGCCCGGTCCATGCTCCACAGAGCGATGCACGTCTCGTGATCAAAGCCCCCGCCGCCGTCTTGGCGCGTACACAGCCGGTTGACCCCGCTCTGCTGTACTGCCTGATGGTAGTGTTACTTCCTCTGCTTGCCGTCCCGGCCTTCATCGCTCTTGGTAGATCGGATTTCTTCGTACATCACGGCGCGAGCGTATGGGTACAGGAAAACGACGCCGTATTCGATATGCAGAACCGCGATTGCGACGTCCTCGTCTACGGTGATTCGACGGCGATGACGGGCATCGATCCCGAAGTCGTTTCACAAAGTACAGGCTTCAAGACCTGCAACATCGCCGTAACCAACGCCGTCCTGGCGGTTACCGGAAACCTGACACTCGATCACTATCTGAAACAGAACGCGCGACCCAAGGTCCTGGTCATTCAGCTCTCGCCGGACGACTTCCAGCAGGAAAATCGCGTTTGGAAACACACCATCTATGCGGAAGGTCTGCTGGAGCAGTTACGCCACGGATCGCCAGAGGAAAGCCGCCGCGTCCTGCTCACACATCCCCACGAAGCCGTGTCATTCGCCGGATACGCCGCCGGGTTCAGCGCCTACTATGCGATCAAAGATATCTGGTTCCGAACAACTCACCTGCGCCCGGAAGAAGACCAGGTCCAGGTTCGCAACGGCTTTTTCACACCTCCCGCGCCTCCGCGCACCTATTGCGATCCAGCCGCGAAGCTGACCGACCGCTCAAGCGGCGCATTCTCGCGCATGCTGGCCGACGATTTTCGCAGCACCTACACGCCGCGAAGCTCGATTGTGCTTGTCGACGTAGCCCCCATCCCATCCTGCGACAACAATCTCGCCGCCTACGCTTCGGAGTTGAATGGCGTTACCAGCAACTCGTTACAGGCCCTGCCCATAGGGATGTTCAATGATGGCCGCCACTACACCGCCCGCGGATCACTGGTGGTCAGCAGCATGATCGCCCGCCAAGTTAACGAAGCGGCCATCGACAACCCGTCCATCGACGACCGTGTCCGTGAAGTCGATCCCCAAACTATTGCGATACTGCGCCGCACATCGCTCTCCCGATAGCATCGTCGGCGTTCCCGTCGCCGCAACGCACTGATACTCTGACTCAGGCGCACACTACGATGCTCTTCAATTCCTACAAATTTATCTTCATCTTCCTGCCGGTCACGATGCTGGGCTTCCAGCTCCTCGGCAGATTCGGGAGGCGTCCCGTCATCGCGTGGCTGGCCTTCTGCTCAGTCGTTTTCTACGCCGCATGGAATCCCATTTTCGTGCTCTTCCTGCTCGGCTCGATCATCGTCAACTACCTCGTTTCACGCGCGATCGCCTGGGCGGGCGAGACCACCGCATTGCGCCGCCGCCTCCTGACTTTTGGCATCACGCTCAACCTTCTTGCGCTCTTCTACTTCAAATATCTCCCCAAGACACTCGTCATCCTGCAGCGCCTGCATTGGCCTGTGCCGGCGCCGCACTCGATCCTCATCCCTCTGGGAATCTCCTTCTTCACCTTCACCCAGATCTCTTACCTCGTCGACCTCGCACAAGGGCAAGCCGAGCGTCAGGATCTTCTCAGCTATATCCTCTTCGTCACCTTCTTCCCGCACCTCATTGCCGGTCCGATCCTCCATCACAAGGAGATGATGCCGCAGTTCGCCGTGGGGCGCCATTTCCGCCTCAATCCTGCCGATGTTTCGCTCGGTCTAACATGGTTCCTCTTCGGCCTCGGCAAGAAAGTGCTTCTTGCGGACCAGTTGGCGGCGCAAGCCAATCTCGCCTTTGCTCATGCGGGAACACAGAGTCTTGCCGCTTCGTGGACAGGCCTCGTGCTCTACACAATGCAGCTGTACTTCGACTTCTCCGGTTACTCC
>CAZZYB010000164.1:0-8140 GCA_964658125.1 uncultured Acetobacteraceae bacterium
AACCTGCTCGCGAGTAACGCCCATCGCCGCAACCATGTTGTTCAGCAACTGCCCAGCCTTGCCAACGAACGGAATCCCACTCGCATCCTCATCCGCCCCCGGCCCTTCACCCACAAACATCAGTCGAGCATTGGCATCGCCATCGCCAAACACAATCGTGTGCCGCCCCGCATACGCCAGCGGACACCGCGTACAGTCCCCAATATCGGCGCGAATCGCCTCCAGCGCAGCCGCGCGTTCACCCGCAGAAACCCTCACTGCAGGCAGCGGAGCAAGCTCATCGAAAGATAGCGGCTTAGGCATAGAAACTTGAAGTTCCGCGACAACGGGTGCACCAGCCCTTGCCTGCGACGCGGCCAGGGGCGACACTGCAGCCGAACTCACCTTAGGCTGAACAACCGCAGCCGCAGCGACCGGAGCAGAGGCCCGCGCCACCGGCGCACTCACAAACCCTTCCGGCAGCAACACCCGCGGAGCATCCTGCCGATAAAGATCGTAGATCCCCATATCGCGCAGATAGTCCACATACGCCCGAAGCTGCTGTTGCGACAAATCACCCATCAGCTTTAGGACTCATCCACCGGCGATGGCTTCTTCGCCGACAAGCTGTAAGTCACCTTGCCCGCGCGCACTTCATCCTCCGCCACGCGGCAAGCCTTCAGCGACTTCGAAACGCCCAGCGCCGGCGCTCCCGCTTGCAGCTGTCGCGCACGCCGTGCCGTGCCCTTCACCATGCTGTATTTATTTTGCAGCACCTTGTCATCCATCATCGCCTGGCCCTCCCGTGTTGCGTTTGGGTAGTGTGGAGATTCTAGCCTCAAACCCGTCCCGCATGCACGCCAAAGCTCTCCAGCGCCGCATCCAGCCGCGCCGAACGCTTGCCCGTCAAGCACGCCGCCGCCATCGCCGCTGCCTCCGCATCGCCGCCCCGCTCCGTCAGCACGATCGCGCGCAACTCCTGCACCGCGTGCTCCAGAACGTCGTTCACAATCGCGTATTTGTAGTCGCCGATCTTCTCCAACTCAAGCCGCGCGTTGTTCAACCGGCTCGCAATCTCCGGTTCGTCTGTCTTTCCTTCGGCCTGGCTCCGGCTTCGCAGACGCATCTCCAACACCTCGTGGCTCGGAGGCAGAATAAAAATCGTCACCGCTTCAGGCAGCCGCTGCATCATCTGCAGGGCACCCTGCACATCGACGTCCAGAATTAGGTCCTTATGATTTTCGCGAGCGTGCTCGAGCGCATGTCTCGCCGTGCCGTAATAATGCTTATGAAACACCTGCGCCCACTCCAGAAACTCATCGGCAGCAATCATCGCTTCAAACGCTTCCTGCGCAATGAAGTGATACTCAACCCCATCCTCTTCCGACCCGCGCGGAGAGCGCGTCGTATACGAAATCGAAAACTCTAAACCCTCAACCAGCCGCCGCACCTCACCCACCAGCGTGGACTTACCAGAGCCCGAAGGCGCGGAAATAATAAAAAGAATGCCAGCCATAAAGTCTCTTACTTGCTCCCAGTGTACCGCCCGGCCACCCCCCGGCTAAAACTCAAAACTCATAACTCGTCACTCTAATCAAACCCCCACTCATCAAATTCCCTCAAGCCCACACCCTTCACTCTTCGACCTTCGCTCTAAGCCTGTGCCCTCAGGCGATTCCCTCACCCAACGCCCCATCGGCCTCCCCATCCTCCGGCAACTCCACGTCCCCAAACTGCAAATCGTAAAGCCGCTTATAAGTCCCCCCGCGCCCCACCAATTCGTTATGCGACCCCATCTCCGTAATCCGCCCATGCTCAATCACTGCAATCCGATCAGCCCTCCGCACCGTCGACAGCCGATGCGCAATCACCAGCACCGTCCGATCCTGCATCAGGTTCGCCAGAGCCGCCTGCACCGCCGCCTCGCTCTCCGTATCCAGCGAAGACGTAGCCTCATCCAGCACCAATATCGGAGCATCCTTCAGCAACGCCCGCGCAATCGCCAACCGTTGGCGCTCGCCGCCAGAAAGCCGCGTCCCCCGCTCCCCAATCACCGTGTCATACCCCTCCGGCATATTCAGAATGAACTCATGCGCCAGCGCCGCACGAGCCGCCGCTTCAATCCGCGCCATCGGCACATCCGGCCGCCCGTAAGCAATATTGTTGCGCACGGTGTCGTTGAATAGCACGGTCTCCTGCGTCACTTTTCCAATCTGCTTCCGCAGCGACACCAGCGTCAAATCGCGCACATCGTGCCCATCCAGCAAAATCGCCCCACCCGTCACATCAAAAAACCGCGGCAGCAAATTCATGAGCGTAGACTTCCCCGCCCCGCTCGGCCCCACCAGCGCCACAACCTCACCGCGAGCAACGGTCAACGTGATGCCATGCAGCACTTCCTTCACCTCTCCATCGCCGTCATACGCGAAGCGCACATTGCGAAACTCCACACTCCGCTCAAAGCCCTCGATCGCAATCGCCTTCTTGCGTTCAACGACCTCATCCTGCGCATCCATAAACTTGAAAATCTCTTCGCTCGCACCAATCGCCTGCTGAAAATTGTTGTAATAAACCGGCAGCTTCCGCACCGGATCGTAAAGCACGATCACCGACGCCAGGAACGTAATGAACGCCCCCGTAGTCATACCCCGCTTGATCTCCTCGCGCCCCAGAAACAGCAGCAGCGCAATCGCCACCGCACCCAGCGCATCCATCAGCGGCGACGAGATCGACTGCACCGCCACGGACCGCATATTTGCCGTCAGCAGCCTCTGCGCCGCGCTGCGAAAGCGGTTCATCTCCCAAAGCTCCATCCCGAACGCCTTCACAATCCCGTTGCCCGTAATCGTCTCGTGAACGATGTTCTGAATCTCCGCCAGCTTGTCCTGCCCCTTGCGAGTCCGCCGCCGAACGCTCCCACCGATCCGCCGCGCTGACGACACAATCACCGGAAGAAACAGCAGCAGCACCCACGCCATTTTGCCGCCCACCGAGACCACCACGCCGATCATAAAAATCAACGTAAAAAGCTGTTGCAGACAGTCGCTCAGCACGGTCGCCATCGCCGTCTGCACCCGCTCCACATCATTGATCAGCGTCGAGATCAACGACCCCGTAGCATGCCTCTGAAAGAACGCTGTAGACCGTCGCAAAATGGCGTCATACAAATCATTCCGCAGGTCGGTAATCATCCCAAAGCCTGCCGTATTCGCCAGCATCGTCCCCATGTAATCGCACGCCGACTTCACAATCGCCGACCCCACCAGCGCCACCGCCACCACGGTCCATGCATTATGAAAATGGTGCGGAATCAAGAATTGCAGATTGATGTGCCGGTTCGAGTGCGGAATCGCAAACACCAGCACCTGGTCCGGCGACGCGGCCGCGCTCAAGACATGGTCAATGATCGGCGTAATCAGCATGATGCGGAACGCCGCCATCGCCGCGAACACCACCATCAGCAGCATCGACAGCACCCACTGCAGGGTGTACGGCCGCATATAGCTCAGTAGCCGCCAAACGCGCTTCATGCCAAGCTCTTTCCGTGCGCCGCGGCACAAACCATAAATGCCATTCTACGCGGCACTACCGCGGCATATCCCGATGCTCTGCTTTCACGCGATACCCCGCCGCGCTCAGCCGCTTCTTCAACTCCTCAGTAATCATCACCGACCGATGCTGTCCCCCGGTACACCCAATCGCCACCGTCAAATAGCTCTTGCCTTCCTTGATGTAATGCGGCAGCAGGAACGTCAGCATATCCGTCGCCTTATCCAGAAACTCCTTCGTCTGCGGAAACCCCGCAACATACTTCGCCACCTTCGCATCCTTACCCGTCAGCTTCCGCAGCGCCGGAATAAAGTGCGGATTAGGCAGAAATCGCACATCAAAAACCAGGTCTGCATCGGTAGGCGCGCCGTTCTTAAACCCAAAGCTGGTCACCGAAATTGTAAGGTTGCGGTCGTCCTTACCCGTCCCGCCGCGCTCGAACTGCGCCACAATATGCGCCCGCAGATCATGCACGTTCATCCGCGTCGTATCGAGCACCATGTCCGCAACTTTACGCACCGGTTGCAGCCGCTTGCTCTCCGCGCGGATCGACGAAATCACCGTCTCATCCCGCCCCAGCGGATGCGGCCGTCGCGTCTCCGAAAAGCGCCGCACAATCGCATCCTCGCTCGCCTCCATAAACAGCACGCGAGTAGGCAGCACGCTCCGAACCTTCTTCAGAATCGCCGGAAACCGATCCAGCCGGATACCCTCGCGAACATCCACCACCAGCGCCGCACGCGATATCTCCGTCGACTGCAAAACCAGGTCAGCGAACCGCTCAATCAACTCCAGCGGCAAATTATCGACCGAGTAGTACCCCAGGTCCTCAAACGCCTTCAGCGCCGACGCCTTACCCGACCCCGAAAGCCCCGTCAGAATGACGATTTCGCGAGCCGCGTGCTCACTCGGTGTCATGCCGTCTATCGTCGCCTTGCGCTTACGAGGCATGGCTGCATCGTAGCACCGCTCACATTCAATTTGGGAGCGAAAGCCAGTCCGCCGCTTCCACCCATCTTTGCCATCATCAGCGCCAGGTTCGCAGACCGCATCACGTCATCGCCGCGAACATACTCCCGCGTCACCATCACGATACCCATCGTCGCCGGCAGCGCCACCGACAGACCCTCGATCACCATCGGCAGTTCCACCGCCTCCCGCAACCGCTCCGCAATATTCTGCACATCGTGCCGTTGGCTCGCCTCGTCCAGCAGCAGCGCAAACACGTTGGCGTCGTACCGCGCCACCGTGTCCAGCGGACGGATACGTTCATGCACTCGCTGCGTCATCTCCTGCATCACAGCGTCTATGCCGCCGCTCCCCAGCACAGCATGCGAGCGCTCAAACAACGCAATATCCAGGTGCAGCAGCATCACCGCAAACCCACGCTCCGGTCGCCGCTGCAGCCGAGCCAGCGTCAGCCGCAGACGATCCAGAAAAAGTGTGCGATTCGCCAGCCCCGTCAGCGCATCATGCGTAGCCGAAAAATGCAGCCGAGCCTCCTGCTCCTTCTGCTCTCGAATGTCCCGAAAAATATGAAACAGCCCCACCGACCCCGCGCCCACATCAAACGGCGCCACCAGCACCGATACGGCCAGCACGCTGCCATCCGCAGTCTTCCGGTTGCTTTCAATCGACGCACGGCCTTCCGTCGCCGCCGAGTCATAAAGAATCTCGCTCTCCTGCCGGCGGTCTCCCGGCAGCAGCAGCGCGTCGATATCCTGCCCCACGCAAGCCTCCGCGTCATACCCGAACAGCCGCGTAAACTCCCGGTTAATGTGCACAAGCTTCCCGTCGCACGTCACAGCCATGGCCGCAGGAGCCGCGTCAAACAGCGCCTGGCCAGTCGGTGTACAGCCGCCGGCGCTACTTTCCTCAACCCATGTGCGTTCGAGCATTCCATCACCTCGCCCTGCTTATCGGCAGCAGGGCGGAAATCTTCACGCTGCGGCGGCGCTTAGGACAGCACCGCCGCAAGCCTCATTGAGCCAGTTTCAAATCGCTTCCATCACTTCGGTCAAAGGAGCCTTCGCATGACGCGAGATCGTGTCAAAACGCTCCTTGTTCTTGATCGCCTGCTGTTCCACCTTTTGCAGCGCGTCATGCAGGGCGGTCTCCATCTCCGCGGCCTCGCACGTCGCAACCCACTCCCCATGGCGGCACTTCACCGTCACTTCTGCGATCTTCCGGTACTTATCTTCTGTAAGAATCACATGCGCCGAAGCCGATTGATCGCATACTTTCATGATCCGTGCCAGACCCGCTTCCGCCTGTGTTTTCAACTTCGCCGTAATCGTAGTTTGACGTCCCGTGTACTCAACATTCATAGGCTCACCTCGTTCTGCAAGGTTGTGTGATGCTGTCATCGCACCCGGCGTTGGTGGGTGCTCGGTATATGCATGTCCTCACGGTATTTAGCGACCGTGCGGCGCGTCACTTGAATTCCCTGCCGCTGCAACTCAGCCGCAAGATACTCATCCGTCCATGGCTTCCGCGGGTTTTCCTCCTCAATCAATTTTCGAACTTTCCGCTTCAGCAGCGGCAGAGGCAGATCTCCTCCCTCAGGCCCGTTCACACCCTCCGAGAAGAAAAATCTTAGCTCATAAACACCCTGTGTGGTATGCACATATTTATTCGAGACCGCCCGGCTCACCGTTGACGGATGCACCCCAATCTCCTCCGCCACCTCCTTGATCATCATCGGCTTCAGCGCGTCCACTCCAAGCTCCAGGAACTCCGCCTGCCGCCGCACAATCACCTCGCACGTCCGCACAATCGTATTCTTGCGCTGCTCGATATTCCGCAGCAGCTGAATCGCCGACTTGTACCGCTCCTTCACATACTCCCGCACGTCGCGCTCGGTCTTCTTCTCCCGCAGCATCTTCCGATAACTCTGGTTCAACCGCAGCGACGGCAAATCCTCCTCGTTCATCACCACCACATACTCGTCATCGCGCTTCACAAACGCCACATCCGGCTCAATCAGCCGAGTCTCCGTCTGGTCATAGCGCTGCCCAGGCCGCGGGTCCAGCCGCCGAATCAGCTCCACCGCCTCCTGCGCCTGCTCCGCCGTCCGCCGGCACAGCCGCGTCAACTCCCGCATGTCCTTCTTCTGTAGCAGCGGCAGGCACTGTTCCGCAATAAACGCCGCCGTATCGTAAACATCGAAAGCGTCTGCCCCATCCGCGAGATCAAGATCCAGCACCGAACCTCCGGCCCCAGCCCTGCGCCGCAGCATCAGCAGATGCTCTCGCCGCTGCGCCTCAATCTGCAGCAGCAGGCACTCGCGCAGATCGCGTGCCCCCACTCCAATCGGGTCGAGCTGCGTCACCACCCCCCGCGCCTCCGCCATCAGCCCCGCAGCTTCCTCCATCGTCATCGGAGTATCCCCAGCCCGAAACTCCGCCATCAGCGCCGTCGCAAGCTCTTCATCGCTCGCCGTCAAATACCCATCTTCATTCAGATTCCCCACCACCAGCTCAGCCGCTACCCGCAGAGGCTCGGCCAGCGCCAGCGCCCCAAGCTGCCAATGCAGATGGTCGCTCAGCGTACTCGGCTTGGAGAGAAAGTGCTCAAACGAAGGCTTGTCCGTATCTTCAAAGCTCGAAGTCGTCCTAAATCCCGGGTCCAGGTAGTCCTGAAAGTAGCTCCCAAAATCGATCTCATCGAACGGGTCTTTCTCCACCCGCTCGCCCTCGGCAGCAACCTCCTCAATACTCCGCTCGCGATCCGCTTCCTTCCCCGCCCGCTCTTCCACCGTCTCGACAGACTCTTCGATCTCCTCGAGCACCGGGTTCTCGATCATCTCTCCGTTAATCATCTCCTTGAGCTCTAACTTATTGAGCGCAAGGACGCTCACCATCTGCACCAGGCCCGGGGTCAGCACCTGCCGCTGGGAGACTTTGACGTTCAATCTAGGCTGCAATAACAAACTCTGGACCCTCGCACCCTTCGGTTGGACTCACCAGACGATAATCCGTCCGATAAGCGCGCCCCACCTCAAAATGGGCCCGTGGGAGACGCTTCGCCACAGTCTACTCCTGCTCCATAAGCCCTGTAGACCTCCACCGCCCCTCAGGTCTCCCGCCCACCAAAACCGCCCTCTAAGCTCAAACACTCTGAGCTCAAGCTGACAAAACCCTCTTTTCGCATCAGCGCAGGCCCGCTCGGCAGCTAAAGCGAGAAATTATCGCCCAGATAAATCCGCTTCACCTCAGGATCGCGCCCCAGCTCTCCCGGCGTCCCCGTCCGGAAAATGCGCCCATCATTGATGATGTAAGCTCGGTCCGTCACGCTCAGCGTTTCACGAACATTATGGTCGGTAATCAACACACCGATTCCGCTCGCCTTCAGCTCAAAAATAATCTTCTGCAAATCCAGCACCGCAATGGGATCGATTCCCGAAAACGGCTCATCCAGCAAAATAAACTTCGGACTGATCGCCAGACACCGCGCAATCTCCACCCTTCGCCGCTCGCCGCCGCTCAAAGAGTATCCCCGGGTCTTCCGCACCGTCCCCAGGTTCAACTGCGACAGCAAATTCTCCGTCCGCTTTCGCCGAGCCTCCCACGTAATATGCTGCGTCTCCAGCACCGCGAGAATGTTTTCCTCC
>CAZZYB010000165.1:0-8075 GCA_964658125.1 uncultured Acetobacteraceae bacterium
GCCGTCATGCCCCGACGCCACGGCGCGTACCGTACGGGCGGCGCGGGCGATGGCTCCGGCAGTGGCTCGGCTGTTGGCGGAGGAGCTTGGGCGGGATGCCCAGTGGGAATCGGAGCAGGTGCAATCGTTCAAGGCGCTTGCTGACGGCTATATTTATCACGGCTAAAAATTGCGGTGTACGAGGAAGGCAAGTATGAATTTTGCGTCTCCAGCGTGGGGTGAGTTTCTAGGCACATTTGTTTTGATCGTTCTGGGCAACGGCGTTGTGGCGGGGACGCTGCTGAATCGCTCGAAGGCGCAGGGCGCGGGATGGATTTCAATTACGGCGGGTTGGGGGCTGGCGGTGTTTGCGGGCGTTGCTGTCGCGTTTGCGATGGGCGATACGGATGCGAATCTGAACCCGGCGGTGACGGTGGGATCTGTGCTGATGTCGGGCAATGCTTCGCGGCTGTGGACCTATATTCCGGCTCAACTGGCGGGTGCGTTCCTGGGGGCCGTGGTTGTGTGGCTGCACTATAAGCCGCACTGGGAGGCGACGCCGGATAAGGAGTTGAAGTTTGCGTGCTTTGCGACTTCGCCGGCGATTCGCAGCCCGCTGTGGAACTTTTTGAGCGAGGTGCTGGGGACGTTCGTGCTGGTGCTGGTGGCTACCGCACTGTTCTCGAAACGCGTGTCGCCGGCGGGGCTGGCGCCCGGACTGGGGCCGGTGCTGGTGGGAGCGCTGGTGTGGGCTATCGGTCTGTCGCTGGGTGGAAGCACGGGGTATGCCATCAATCCGGCGCGGGATTTTGGGCCGCGACTGGCGCATAGCCTTTTGCCCATTGCGGGAAAGGGATCATCGGACTGGAATTATGCGTGGGTTCCAATTTTTGGTCCAATCGTTGGAGCGGCGCTGGCGGCTGGTTTGGTACTCGGTTTTCAGATCGCCTAAGCCGTTTATCGGTGGTGGATTTTCCAAGGAGAAGTTATGCGTGTTTTGAACAAGTTTGTTGGGGGCGGCGCGGCCGTCCTGTTTGCGATCACTGTGGCTGCACAAACGCCAGGGCCGGTGACGCTGGATATTCAGTTGGACAAGCCGCTGCACAAGGTGAGTCCGATGCTCTACGGCCTCATGACGGAAGAGATCAATTTCTCTTACGACGGCGGGCTGTATGCGGAGATGGTGCGCAACCGGACGTTCAATGGCCGGTCGCACTCGCAACCGGCGCACTGGTTCCTGGTGCAGGAGGGCAATGGCAGCGGGAGCATGATGGTGGACGAGACACGCGGGCCGAGCGAGGCACTGCAGAACTCGCTCGCACTGGATGTAACGCAGGCCGACGCGCGGAGCCCCGTGGGTGTTTACAACGAAGGGTACTGGGGGATGGCCGTGCGACCGAACACGAGCTACAAGGGATCGTTCTATGCGAAGGGTGACGCGGGGCCGATCACGATTTCGCTGGTGAACGACGCGAGCGGAAAGGTGCTGGCTACGACGGTGTCGAGTGGGACCTCGCCGGAGTGGAAGAGGTACGAGTTTGGGTTTAGTACGGGAGCGATTGCGGCTTCGACGAATAATCATTTGCTGATGACGGTAGCGCGTCCCGGGAAGCTGTGGCTGGATATGATTTCGCTGTTTCCGCCGACGTTCAAGCGACGCGAGAATGGGAACCGTGCCGACTTGATGGAAATGATGGCGGAGATGCGGCCGAAGTTCTTGAGGCTGCCGGGCGGCAACTATCTTGAAGGCGATGAGATTCAGGACCGCTACGACTGGAAGAATACGATAGGTCCGCTGGTGGATCGGCCTACACATCCCAGCCCGTGGAGGTACCAATCCAGCGATGGGATGGGGCTGCTGGAGTTTCTGGAGTGGACTGAAGATTTGAATATTGAGCCGGTGCTCGCGGTCTATGCGGGATATTCGCTGAAGGGAGCGCATATTAATGCGGGACCGTACTTGCAGCCGTTTGTGCAGGACGCGCTGGACGAGATTGAATTTGTTACGGGCGATGCGAGTACGAAGTGGGGAGCGAAAAGGGCGCAGTTAGGTCATCCGAAACCGTTCCCGCTGCACTATGTCGAGATAGGGAACGAAGACTGGTTTGATAAGTCGGGGAGTTATGAAGGCAGGTTTGCGCAGTTCGATCGGGCTATCAAGGTTAATTATCCGAAGTTGCAGACCATTACTACGATGCCCATCAAGAATACGAAGACGGATGTGCAGGACGACCACTATTATCTGCGGGCGGTGGAAAGTTACAAGCACGCTACGCAGTACGACACGACCGATCGCAATGGGCCGAAGATATTTGTGGGTGAGTGGGCGACGCGTGAGGGTTCGCCTACACCGAACCTGAACTCTGCGCTGGGTGACGCGGCGTTGATGACGGGGTTTGAACGGAACAGCGATTTGATTGTGATGGCCTCGTACGCTCCTCTGTTTGTGAATGTGAATCCCGGCGGGATGCAGTGGGAGAGCGATCTGATCGGGTATGACGCGATGTCGAGCTACGGATCTCCGTCGTACTACGCGCAGGTGCTTTTTGCGAAGTACCTGGGGGACACGGTGCCAGCTTCTACGGTGGCGAATGCGCCGCAGCGGTTCTTCTATTCTGCGACTACGAATGAGGCTAAGGGGAAGCTCTATCTGAAGCTGGTCAATGGCGGATCGGAGCCGCAGACGGTGGCGCTGCATCTCAATGGCGCGCAGAAGATTGGAAGAGAAGCGGTGATGGAAACGCTGTCAGGAACGAACCAGGCTGAGACCAATACGCTGGCCGACCCGCGGCATGTTGTTCCGGTGAAGACTACCTTGAAGGTTGCGGGCACGAGCTTCAGCCACACCGTGCCGCCTTATGCGATCCAGGTGCTGGAGATTTCAACCCAATAGCAAGTTGAGGGTAACTTGTTTCGATGTGACGAACGGGTTAGGGGATTGCCGAAAGAGTGACCGAGGCGAGCGCGGCAGCTTCTCCGTGAGGTTGCGGCGCGACGTTTCGAGGGTGGTGGATGGCCGAGCTTGAAGTTGAGACGGTCGCTTTTAAGGGCTAGTCACAAGGGCTTTCGCGAGGTGTGGGCTGATCTGCGTGTGGCTTTCCGTGGGGCGGGAAGGTTGCGGCATCCGTTCGTCGCTATCACTCCCGGCAACTGCACGCTACAACTTTCTAGCGATGGGAGGGGGGTGGTGGAGAGAATATCGTGAGGATGTCTGCCGATAGTCCTTTTACAGGGAATGTTGTTTGTGGCCAGACAGGCGTCACGTTACTTCAGAAGGTCAAAGCCTGGACGGGAACGATACGGAGTGAAGGGAGCCCATGGGGATCCGGGTTAGAGGTTTTATCGGGTTCATGCTGGTGCTGGCGGGATTCAGCGCGAGCCTGGCGTGGCATGTGCCGAGCCATCACTGGATGCGTTTTTACGTTTACCTTGTTGTGGTGCTGTTGAGCTCCGGCATGAAGGTGGCGATGCCCAAGGGCGACGGCACCATGTCGGTAAACTTCCCTTTTATTTTGCTTTGCGTTGTGCAGCTTTCGCCGGGGCAGGCCATGATGCTTGCCTGTTTGTCGGTGTTTGCACAGTGCCGGATACGGGTGTTGAAGCCCTTCACGTTTGTACAGATTGCCTTCAATCTTGCGACTGTGGCGAACTCGACGACGGCCGCATGGCTGACGTTCAAGGTGGCGGGCCGGTGGCATATTGAACTCGCGCCTGCCGTGGCTGCCTCGGCGGTGGCGTATTTTTTTGTGAACACGGTGGCCGTCGCGCTGGTCATTGGGTGGTCCAAGCATGAGTCTCCGTTCGAGCTATGGAAGCGTGAGTTTCCGTGGTATCTGCCGTTTTACCTGGTGGGAGCTGTACTCGCCGCGATTGCTTTTGTGATTGGCGAACGCTGGGGATGGGCCACGTCGATGCTGCTGATCCCGATGGTCTATACGATCTACCGGGCTTACCAATCGCAGTTGACCGCGCATCGTGACCGGCAGCGTCATCTGGAAGAGACTGAGGCGCTGCACCTGCGGACGATTGAAGGGCTGGCGATGGCGATCGAAGCCAAGGACCACAATACGCACGATCACCTGTTGCGGGTGCGGGTGTATGTGTCGGAGATTGGGAAGGTGCTGGGGCTGGATGAGTTGCAGATGCAGGCGCTGCTGACGGCCTCGTTTCTCCACGACATTGGAAAGCTGGCGGTGCCTGAGCACATCATCAACAAGCCCGGCAAGCTGACTCCGGAAGAGTTCGAAAAGATGAAGATCCATCCGGTAGTGGGCGCGGATATTTTGACGCGGGTGCGGTTTCCTTATCCCGTGGTGCCGATTGTTCGCTCGCATCATGAGGCCTGGGATGGGAGCGGGTATCCGGATGGTTTGAAGGGCGAAGAGATTCCGATTGGTGCGCGTATTCTAACGATCGTGGATTGCTTTGATGCGCTGGCGTCGGACCGGCCGTATCGCCGGGCGTTGCCGCTGCCCGAAGCGATGGCGATGGTGAAGAGCAGGGCTGGGATTCAGTTCGATCCGCATATTGTGGACGTGCTGGAGCAGCGCTATGTTGAGCTTGAAAAGCTGGCGAGTAAGCAGAGTGGGGGGATTGAACCGCTGATTACGGATATCGAAGTGTGGCGCGGAGCCGCACCGGGAGCGGGTTTTCAGGAAGACAATGCCGCGGAGCCTAGGGAAATTGCACTAGCAGCGAGCTCGGGCGAGTCCGTAGAAAGCTTTGAGGCTTTGAGCCTGATTGCCGCGGCGAGCCAGGAGGCGCAGGCGCTGTTTGAGATGAGCCAGCTGCTGGGTAGCTCGCTCAGCCCGAATGAGACGATCTCCGTCATGTCGTCGCGACTGCGCCATTTGATTTCTTTCGATTGCCTTGCCGTCTATCTGAAAGAAAGCGACAGGCTGACCGTTCAATATATCGATGGCGCGTGCGCGCGCAGCTTTTCGGATGCAGGGATCGCGCTGGGTGAAGGGCTTTCAGGATGGGTGGCGGGGAATGGCAAACCGATTCTCAATGGCAACGCTACCGTGGAACCAAATTTCGATATAACGCAGGAGTCGTTGGCGCGACCGAAGTCGGCGCTGTCGTTACCGCTGTTCGACCTGACCGGAGCGATCTTTGGGGTGTTGACGATTTATTCGGTCGCAGTGGACGCGTTTTCGCGGGACCATTTGCGGATTATGCAGGCTGTGGAATCGAAGTTTTCGCTGTCGCTGCAGAATGCGCTGCGGTTCCGGACCGCCGAGACCGATGCAAGGATTGACTTTGTCACCCAGCTGCCGAACCTGCGGGAGTTCTTCCTGATTACCGAGAGCGAGTTGGCCAAGGCGCGCGAGTCGGGTGAACGGCTGGGCGTGATTGTGTGTGATCTGAACTCGTTCAAAGCGCTGAACGACCGTCATGGGCACATGATGGGGAACAAGCTTTTGCGCAAGGTAGCGGAGGGCTTTCGCGATTGTTGCCGGTCGTATGACACGGTAGCGCGGATGGGCGGCGATGAGTTTGTGTTCCTGCTGCCGGGCTTGCACAAGAATAATTGTGCGCCGCAACTGGCATTGATCGACGACACGGTGCGGAAGGTTTGCCGCGAGCTGTGCATCGATACGAATGTGTCTGCGAGTGTGGGGTCGGCGTTTTATCCGGCGGATGGGACAAGCGCGGAGGAGTTGCTGGGCCTGGCGGATCGGCGGATGTATCTGCACAAGCGCATGTACTACGAAAGTGCAATGAACATGCGGGAGCCGACGACGGTAGCGCGCGCTCCGCTGCCGGTATGAGCGGCCTGGCGGGTGCGTTGAAGCAGGTGGGGCGGGCCGTGATTTTGTTGAGCCTGGTGGCCGCGGGAACGATCTTGTTGATGCGGTTTTCGCCGGGGTATTTCACGGACGCTCGCGAGATGGACGCGAAGTATGCAACGGGCGCTCGTGCGGAGCTTGGAGCGGAGCACGCGCGATCTGTGGGTGCAGTTGCGGCGGAGGCGGTGCGTGGATGGATGCACTCGGATCTTGGAAGGTCGCGGCAGTATGAGGTTCCGGTAACAACGTTGCTTGGCCCGCGGCTGCGTGTGACGGCCTGGCTGTTGGTGCGCGGAATATTTTTTGGGTGGATGATTGCGATTTGTGCGGCGCTGCCGTTGAGCGCGCTTAGAAGGGGTGCGGCGGTGCTGAGCGTTCCGTTCACGCTGCTGCTGGCGGTCCCTACGGGAGCGATGGCGACGCTTTGCCTGCTCTCGGATTTCGGTGGGCCTGTGCTGGTGCTGACGCTGCTGCTGGCGGCGCGAGACTTCAAGTTTTTGCATCGGGTGTTGACGGTGGCGTGGAGGGCTCCGCATATTCTGCAGGGGCGGGCGCAAGGGTTGCGGGCGGACCAGTTGGTGCGCGGCCATATTCTTCCCGATGTGTTGCCGCAGATGCGGGCGTTGGCGACGCTGTCGGTGCTTACCGCGCTGAGTGCGGTTGTTCCGGTAGAAGTGATCTTTAATGTGCCGGGTGTGGGGCAACTGGCGTGGACAGCGGCGATGAATCGCGATCTGCCTGTGCTGTTGAGCGTGACGCTGCTGATGGCGGCGGCGGTGGTGTGCGCGGGGATGCTTTCGCACATGCGCGAAATGGAGGTTGCGTGAGCCGGTATTTCGCTGCTGCCGGGTTGCTGCTGATGGTGGTCGCGGCGGCCGTGGTGTTGATGTTGCCGGGGCCGAGCTACTCGGCGCAGGACCGCGAAGCAGCGATGGCTGGCGCCAGCGCTCAGCATTGGACGGGGACTGATGACCTGGGGCGTGATCGCACGGTGCGGGCGGCGGCGGCTCTGGTGATTGGGATGGCGGGAGCCGTGGTTGCGGCGGCGGTGACGGTTTCGATTGCGGCTGCGGTCGGGATGGCGGCGGCGTTCAGCACGCCTGTTGTGGCGTCTGCGTTGATGCTGTTGAGTGACTTGTTTTTGACGCTGCCATGGCTGTTTCTGTTGATGATGGTGAGGTCGAGTCTGCCGTTGACGGCATCGCCAGCGCAGTCGGCTGTGCTGACGTTCCTGGTGCTGGCGGTGCTGGGGTGGCCTGCCTGTGCGAGGGCAGTGTATCGCGGTGCGAAGCGGCTGCGCGGGTCGGCGTGGATGGTCCAGGGGCGGGCGAATGGGTTGCGGGACGGGCAGCTTGTCCGCAGGCACCTGTTGCCGCATCTGCGTCCGTTGCTGCTGCCACAGTTTTTGATTTGTGTGCCGGCTTTTCTGGTTGCGGAGGCGAATCTTGGGACGCTGGGGCTGGGGATTGCAGAGCCGCTTCCGTCTTGGGGCGGCATGCTGATGGAGATGGACAACTCGGCGCTGCTGGCGCGGTCGCACTGGATTTATCTGCCGATCGTGTTGCTGATTGTGGTGCTGCTGTTGCTGGAGATTATGGCTCGTGAGGCTTAGAGAAATGCGTTTGTGCCGTTGGGTTACGGGTCTGGCGATGACTGCGGGACTGGCAATGATGTGTCAGGGGCAGGCGGTGGTAAAGGGGCCGGGCGTGGTCGCGTGGGCGATTCGCTATGACCCGAAGACGTTCGATCCGGCAAAGGTCGACGAGCAGGCTTCGGAGATGGTGAGGTTTCTTACCGGCGGCGTGCTGCTGCGGCTGAATCGTCAAACGCAGCAGGTGGAACCGGAGCTTGCGGCGAGCTGGAACCTGTCGGCGGACGGGCGGGCGGTTACGTTTCGTCTGCGGAAAGGGCTGACGTTCTCGGACGGCAGTGCGCTGACTTCGCGCGATGTGGCGTGGTCGCTTCGGCGCGTGCTGGATCCGGCTACGGCTGCGCCAGTGGCGGAGGAGTTTCTTACTCCCGCACAGGTGAAAGTGGAGACGCCGGATGCAGTGACGGTGCTGGTCCGGCTGCCGGCTCGGGTGATCGGAATTGGCAAGCTGTTCGATGAGATTGCCATCGAGCCGGCGGAGCGGCCGAGCCAGGCGAAAGTGACTTCGGGACCGTTTACTGCCGCGGATTTCAAGCGTGGGCAGTATGTGTTCTTGAAGCGGAACGCGAATTACTGGAAGCGCGACTCGGCAGGGAGACCGCTGCCTTATCTGAATGGGATTCGGTTGGACATTTTGAACAACCGCGAGCAGG
>CAZZYB010000166.1:0-8052 GCA_964658125.1 uncultured Acetobacteraceae bacterium
CGCCGTAGGTGCGCTCGCCGTAGGGCTTGCGGTCGCCGGAGAAGCTGGGTTTGGGCTTGCGGTCCAGGCTCTTGCGCTCGCCGAATTCTTTGGGCGTGTAGGCCGGCTTGTCTCCGCCGGAGGATTTGCGCGGGCGGGGGGCTTCGCCTTCGGAGGATTCGGGGCGGGGGCGCTTGTCTTCTTCCCAGGGCTTGGTGAAGGTGGGCTTCGCGTCCGGGCGCTGGAAGGGGCGGCGGGAGATTTCTTCAGGCGAACCGATAGGCCGCGATGGGCGAGGACCGCCGGCGCGGGGACTGCTGGAGCGGGGGCCACGGGGACCGGTGGAGCGCTCGCGTGTGGCGGCGCCGAATGCGGGCTTGCCCTTGAAGTCGGAGCGGGGCTTGTCGGCGTTGCCGGTGAAGCGGGCGATGCGGCCGGTGCCGACTTTCTTGGCGGGCTCGGCGGCGGGCTCGGTTTCCTCTTCGGCCGAGGGTTTTACTTCCGGAGCGAACTCGGGGAGCGTGCCGGAGACGTGGAGGAGGGTTTTGCCGTCGACGACGGTGGTGTCGAGCTGGCGGCCGGCGGTGAGTGCGTGGACTATTTCGCGGACGCGCGAACGGGCGGTGAGCGGCGAGAGGAAGCCGGCGACTTCTTCTTCGGTGGCTCCGACGGCCTGCGCGAGGTAGAGCGAGAGCAGCGCGGACATGGCCTTGGGCTGACCGGCGTTGGTGCCGGCCTTGATGGCCTTGGCGAAACGTTTGGAGGTGAGTTCCCAGAGGACGGGGGAGTTCTCGTCCTGCTGATGCTGGGGGATGACGCGGAGCTGCGCCCACAGTTCCGTGAGGGCGCGGGCGATGGCGGTTTCGGTGAGTTCGCGGCCGAGTTCAGAGGCGAGCTCGGAGGCCGAGAGGGCGCCCTTCTCGCCGAGGGTTTCCCAGACGCGGACGGCCAGCGGCGAAACCATGTTGCCTTCGCTGGTGGAGGGGGGCTGCTTCCACGCCTTGTCTCCACGCATGGTGAAGACGAAGCTGAAGAATTTGGCGGAGGCGATGAAGTCGGGCTGATCGCCTGCGGAGCCGAGGAGGTTAAGCGGGAGGGCTGTGCCTTCGGCGACGAGGCGCGCGGCGAGCGAACGGGCGGTGGCGCTTTCAGCGGCTGTCGGCGCCTGGTTGGCGGCGCCTAGTGTGGCCTCGATGAAGGACGGGGCGGGTGCTCCAAGCTGCGCGGCGCGCGGGGCGAAGAGGACGAGGCCGTAGTGGTCGACCCAGGCACGCATGGCGTCGAGGGTCAGGAGCGCTTTGCCGTCCTGGTGCCAAGCTGTAGCGCGTGCCGCCGAGAGCTGCCCTGCGGAAAAGGCAGTTGGATTTATAGCTGAACTCAAAAGAACCCCTTCATTTGCCCTCGCGCGTTGGCGATCGGCATGGGTCTCGCTGGGAGACCTTGACATACTGTTTTGATTTGCGGCCCGGGCAGATAAACGTAGGCGCGACGCCCTGGTTCTAAATGCGCTGAAAAGCGCGCTGGATGTCTTTTAAAGAATACCGCAAGGCGATGGGTCGACCGTGCGGACAAGACGTCGGATGTTCAGTTTTTGCCAATTCGGAGAGTAACCAGTCGATTTTTGTGGGTTCGAGAGGCATATTGACCTTTATCGCCGCGTGACAGGCGATGGAAGCGGCAATGCGGGTGCGGCGGGTTTCTTCGTTTTCGGCCTGCTGCTCGCGCTCGGTGACGGCGAGGACTTCTTCGAGCATGCGTTCGAGCTCGCGGCCTTCGAGGCCTACCGGGGTGGCTTTGACGGCGAGGGTGCGGGGGCCGAAGGGCTCGGCTTCGAAGCCGTTGCGTTCGAGCTCCTCGGCGATTGCGGCGAAGGTGACCATCTGCTCGGGTAGAAGCTCGATGAGGACGGGCATGAGGAGGCGTTGGCGCTGGACGCGTTCGGTGACGCGGTCGCGCATGATTTTTTCGAACAGGACGCGCTCGTGGGCTACGTGCTGGTCGACGATCCAGAGGCCTTCTTCGTTGACGGCGAGAATGAAGGAGTCGCGGAGCTGGCCGAGGGGTTTGAGGGTGGCGAGGGAGTTGAGGGTCGGTTGGGGTTCGGTGGGATCCCACATCTCAGAAGCGAGATGTGGGGCACCCGAATTTGTGGAGGGGTCGTCGTAGCCGATGGAGAGGCCGGGGCCGTCGAAGCCGAGGCGGCCGGGGGAGGGTGGGACGATGGGGGGCTGGAGCGTGAAGCTGGCGAAGTCGGCGGGATCTTGTGCGCCTTCGGATTGGGGTTGGTGGAGCGGGTCGCTGATGCCGGGGAGCGGGCTGACGTCGACCAGCAGCGAGGCGGCGGCGCTGGGGGCGGAGTTGAGCGCGTCGTAGAAGCTGGCGGCTGGGCGGGCCTTCATCAGCGCCGTGCGAACGGAGTCGCGGACGAAGTCGTGGACGAAGGCTTGCTGGCGGAAACGGACTTCGGTCTTGGCGGGATGGACGTTGACGTCAACCTCCTGGGGCGGGAGTTCGAGGAATAGGAGGACGACGGGGAACGATGTGGGCGGGATGATGTTGCGGTAGGCCTCGGTGAGGGCGTGCAGGATGAGGCGGTCGCGGATGAGGCGGCCGTTGGCGAAGATGTAGGTGGAGTTGCGGTTGAGCTTTTGCAGTTCAGGCTTGGAGATGAAGCCGGAGATGCGGACGAAGCCGGGCTCGGCGGGCTCGTAGTCCTGCTCGCGCTTCCAGGGTGGGGGCTCGGGGAGGCCGGCGCGGGAGAAGTCCATTTCGGCGGCTACGGGGATCATGCTGTCGAAGACTTCGCGGCCGAAGATCTGGTAGAGGCGCTCGCCGGCGTTGGCTACTGCTGGCGCGGTGAGGAGGGCCTGCGTGGCGGAGTGCAGCTCGAAGTGTTTGGTGGGGTGCGCGAGGGCGTAGTGGGTGACGAGGGCAGCTACGTGGCCCAGCTCGGTCTGCTCGGCGCGGAGGAATTTGCGGCGGGCGGGGGTGTTGAAGAAGAGGTCTTTGACGGCGATGGTGGTGCCGGTGGGGAGTCCGGCACCTTCGACGCGGAGGATGTTGCCGCCGGCGATCTCGAGCGTGGTGCCGACGGCGTCTTCTTCGGCGCGGGTTTCGAGCGAGACGCGGGCTACGGAGGCGATGGACGGGAGGGCTTCGCCGCGGAAGCCGAGGGTGGCGATGGAGAGCAGATCGTCGGAGCTGCGGAGCTTGGAGGTGGCGTGGCGTTCGAAGGCGAGGAGGGCGTCGTCGCGGCCCATGCCGTGTCCGTTGTCGACGATGCGGATGAGCTTGCGGCCGCCGGCTTCGATGTCGACGCGGATGCGGGTGGCGCCGGCGTCGAGGGCGTTTTCGAGGAGCTCTTTGACGACGGAGGCGGGGCGTTCGACTACTTCTCCGGCGGCGATCTGGTTGGCTACCTGGTCGGAGAGTACACGGATGCGTCCCATAAGGAGAGATTAGAAATTAGAGAGTAGAGATTAAGCGAATTTCCACGTGCCGCTTATTTTGGTGGCCGGCACGAGCATCAGGCTCGTGGCTTCGGAGGCAGGGCTGCGTTCAAGTGATTGGCTCGAAGAGTTGCGAGTGTTGCATTCAACATTTTGCCCACTTCGTTGGACAAACCTTCACACTCGCCCGCGAGTTCTGAAGACCCAAAGCCTAGTCCACTGGCAATCATGAGTTGCGTTTGAACTTCGAAGTTGGAACCACGCGCGATGCAGAGGAATTGAATCAGCTGGCCCGTGGTTCCGCGCCCATGACCTTCTGCGATGTTGCTGGAAATCGAAACCGCAGCTCTTCGCACCTGATTTGTTAGACCGTACATTTCGTCGCGAGGAAAGTTCCCCGTCAGCTTGTACACGGCGAGGCAAAGCTGCATCGATCTTTGCCAGACAATAATTTCTCGAAACGATTGGACGCCCATCGTTAGTTCTCCGCGCGTGGGATCTACCGGCCCGACCTGTTTCTCTATTCTCTAATTTCTAATCTCTAGCCTTAGCGGTCGCCGATGAGGTGGAGGCGCATGAAGTTTGTGGCGCCGGTTTTGGTGGCGGTTCCGGCTACGATGCCTACTACTTCGCGGGGCTTTACGTAGCCGCCGGATTCGAGGATGGTTTCGGCCATTTCTACGAGCTTGTCCGTGTCGCGGAAGCGTTCGCAGTGGATGGGGTAGGTGCCCCAGAGCAGGTTGGTGCGGAAGACTACGGCTTCGTCGGGGGAGAGGGCGTAGATGGGGGCTTCGGGGCGGTATTTTGAGAGCAGGCGGACGGTGTTGCCGGTTTCGGTGAAGATGGCGATGGCGGCGAGGTCGAGGTCTTGTGCGGAGTGGGCCATACACTCGCAGATGGTTTCTGGGATGGTGAGGGATTTGCGCTTGCCGATGACGGTGAGCGGGGGTTCCATGCTCATCTGCTTCTCGGTTTCGAGGATGATCTTGTTCATCATGGCGATGGATTCCACGGGATACTTTCCGGCAGCGCTTTCGGCGGAGAGCATGACGGCGTCGGTGCCGTCGTAGACGGCGTTGGCAACGTCGGAGGCTTCGGCACGCGTGGGGCGCGGGTTGTCGATCATGGATTCGAGCATCTGCGTGGCGGTGATGACGGGCTTGCGGTACTCGGTGGCGCGACGGATGATGTGCTTCTGGATGGCGGGAACTTTTTCGGGCGGCACTTCTACGCCGAGATCTCCGCGGGCGACCATGATGGCGTCGGCGGCTTCGAGGATGCTGTCGAGGTGGTCGATGGCTTGGGGCTTTTCGAGCTTGGCGATGACCCAGGCGTCGGAGCCGAGATCTGCGATGCGCTTCTTGACATAGCGGACGTCGTCGGCGGTCTGAACGAAGGAGACGGCGACGGTATCGACGCCGGCTTTGAGGGCGAACTCGAGGTCGATCTCGTCCTTCTCGGTGAGCGAGGGGACCTTGATGGCGATGCCGGGGAGGTTGATTCCCTTCTTCTCGCCCAGCATGCCGCCGTTGATGATTTCGCAGACTACGTCGGCGCCTTTCAGCTGCACGACGCGGAGCTCAATGAGGCCGTCGGAGAGCAGGATCTGGTCGCCGGGCTTGAGGTTTTCGGCTAGCGTGGTGAAGACGGTGCTGACGCGGTCCACCGTGCCTTCGATCTGCTCGGGCGTGATGGTGAGGAGCTTGCCGGCTTCGAGCTGCACGGGCTTGTGATCGACGAGTATGCCGGTGCGGATCTTGGGGCCCTGTAGATCGGCGAGGATGCAGATGGGTTTGTTTTCTTCGCGGCCGATCTTGCGGACCATGTTGATGAGCTCCTGCTTTTGCTCATGGGACCCGTGCGAGAAGTTCAGGCGAGCGACGTCCAGGCCGGCGCGGACGAGTTGGCGGAAAATGGCTTCGCTGCTGGAGGCCGGGCCGAGGGTTGCAACAATCTTTGCGCGGCGTGCCGGAATGTTTCCGCCGGCATTTAGTTCGTTGTCCATCAAAAATCATCCTTCCAACAGGCCCGGTTGTGCAGTTCCCACCGAATCGGCCATTCGTGTCCCGGTGCAATTCTACCTGTCTGTTGGAAATTTGCGAGCTTATGGAACTGTGGGGGGAGTTTCGGGGACGGAGACTTTGCCTTCTTGACGCCTTGCCGAACCTATTTGCGCATTGAATTCTGCGCCGATCAGAACGCTGAGGGCGATGAGGTAAAGCCAGAACATGAGGGCGATGGCCGCTCCCAGCGAGCCGTACACTTTCGAATAATTGGCGTACCGGGTGACGTACAGGCCGAAGAGGAGTGTGGACAGAAACCACAGTGCCGTGGCGAGGGTGGCGCCAGGGAGGCTGCGACGCCAGGTCCAGTCCATGCGGAGGCCGAGGAAGGGTTCCATGTGTTCGCGCATGTGGCGGCTGACGTCCGTGCCGAGGTGGTAGATGACGGCGATGATGCCGACGCTTCCTGCGAGTGCGATGCTCCAGCGGACCAGGAAGGCGAAGATTAAAAAGGGGATGCGAACTTCTGGAGCGAAGTGGAATGCGAGCCATTGGGTAAGCAGATGGCCGAAGACGACCAGGGCGCTGGCTACCGTCATGGGCAGCAGAGAAATGGGGACCAGGAGGAGCGCGCGGGCGCGGCGGTGCCAGAAATTGGCAGCTTGTAGGGGGAGATTATGGGATCGGCGAAAGCCTTCCATGAGCGTGGCGACGACACTGGCTGCGCCTGTGACGCTGACCACCGCAGCGCTTATGAGAGCGGTTGCGGTCTGCGGGGTTTTGTTGCTGGTATCGAAATAGGTTTGGAGGATAGGGCTGACGTTCGAGGGTAGGATGCGGTCGAAGAAGACCGCAATCTGGAGACGGAATGGAAGCGTATCGGGCAGCAGCGAGACGACCGCGGCCGTGACGATGAGCGCCGGGAACAGCGCGACCATCGCGGAGTAGGCGGTCGCCTGCGCGACGGTGAGGCAGTCGTGCTCAAGCGCGGAGTACAGCGTCTTCTGGAAGACTTTGAGGTAGGTGACCGGGCTCAAGGTCTGCCATAGGCGGGCGAGGCGGCCTCCGGATGCTTTTCGTGCACGCGGCATCTAGCCGGTCCTAGCGCTTCCACTTGGTGAGGAAGTCTGTGACCGACGAGGCCTGCATGTAGCGCATGTCGGAGAACTCCTTGTCCTGGGACATGAGGACCTTGCCGCTGGAGTCGAGTACGGCGAGCGCGGGGACGCCGTGGACAGGGACGCCGTACTTGTGGGCGATGTCGAGGTTGGCGTCTTCGCGGCCGATGTTGATGTTGACCTTGACGAAGTTTTTGGCGAGCAGCTCGTCGTTGGGCGGCTGGCTGAAGTAGATGTCGAGGACCTGGCAATCGCCGCACCAGTCGCCCCCGAAATCGAGGATGATGCGTTTGTGGGTGCGTTTGGCTTCGGCGAGGCCGGCCTTGATGTCCGCAGGGGCGGCGGTGATGTCGGGGTAGAGATGCTTCTTGATGGCGGGGGGCGCGGTGACGGGGACGCGGGCAGGCTTGGCCGTCGGCTGAGGCACGGGAGTTTCTGGCGGAGCGGCTTGCTTCTTGCAGCCGGTTGCCAGCATGAGTGCTGCGAGAAGGACGCCGCTGGTTGCTGCTGCGATTGTCGTGAGCCTTGTCGAACCTGCCATTGAATCTCCCTTGCGGTGCTGTTTCTATCATCCGCTAAAGCGTGGGATTTTGAAACTGGTGCGGCTCCGGGATCTCGCGCCGGTGGGTCTATACCTAAATGTCTTCCGGCAATAGCAGTTCGCGCGGAAGTGCATTCACATCCTCATTTCGATTGCGCAGCACATAGACACGATGATGGCCGTCCAACATTGTTCCATCCGGACGCGCTTTGAGACAGTGCTCGCGCCCCGGAGCTAGTGAAACTTTCAGCGCTTCGGACGTCATGCGCTCAAACAACGCTAACTTAGAGGCGATGAGAGTGTTGTCGGGGTGCAGCGGCTTGAGGGGTGGCAACGCGGTCATCGCGCGGTTGCCAACGCTTCCGCGTAGTTAACGATCCAACGACGCTGTGCGGCAGTTTCCGGCACTTCGACGCCTCGCGTGTCCGTGAGGAGATCCATCGCTTGCTGCGGGCCTAGACCGTTAGCGGCAAGGAGGCAGGCCGCGACCAGACCAGTCCTCCCCACCCCCTGACGGCAGTGGACCACCACATCTTTGCCTGCGCTGAGTTCGTGTCGCACCGTGTCGAGCATTTTTCCAAGTTCGAGGAGGGATGCAGGCACGTCGCGGTCCGCGATCGGAAATGAGAAGAACTTCAAACCCTGCTTCTCCACTTCATCGCGCTCGGCGTCGAGGTTTAGATCAAATTCCTCGTTCCGCTCCAGCAGAGACAGCACGGTCTGGATTCCGTTGTTTCGCCACCCATCAATCTCGTCTGCGAGCCACTCGCCTCCGCGCGGCCGCGCGGCCATGGCGAGTCTGCCACGCCATGGACCTTTGACCCAGTGAAGTTGTGTGCCAAGCATAGTGGCCCTCTCAGTTCGAGAGTAGAACAAAGCCCGCAGGGTGTCACCCGTCGTTCCTGGGGAGTTTCAGGCAACGATGGAGAAGCAGGAGGCTACATCGCGATTCAACGTACTTC
>CAZZYB010000167.1:0-2050 GCA_964658125.1 uncultured Acetobacteraceae bacterium
CGTACTTCGGCGTCGAACACTCCGGTCTCGACGGTGCTGCCGTGCTTCATTTGGATGAGGATGCGGTAGCGACCGGAGGAGGGGAAGCCGTAGGGGAACTCGACGGTGGGGGAGATCTTTTCGGGGGCCATGCCGGGCATGTCGGCCATCGTGTCGTCGGGTGCGGAGGCGGTTAACGATTCGGCGGTTGCGCCGTTGGCAAGCATCAGGGCGGGCATGGCGGCGGAGCCATCCGGGTGGGTGTGGGCGAACACCGTGCCGTCCGTTTTGACGAAGGCGGCGTGGCCGGCCATGCCGAGGTACGGGCGAGCGTCGGCGGCGGGCTTGCCGGAGGCGTCGAGGACGCGGAAGCGGAATAGGGTGGCGGTGTTGGCGGTGAGTTTTGCGGGGCGATCCCAGACCATGGTGTAGCCGTCGGGGAGGTGGAAGGTGTCGCCTAATTGGCCGCAGGATAGTGGGGCGGGATGGGCTTCCGCGTCGTCCGCTGCGAGAGGCGTGGGCGGCAGGTTGGCGGGGATGGTGAGGGTGGAGGTGAGGGTTTCGGGGAAGCCGCTGCGGAAGACGATGTCGGCGTAGAGCTTGTAGGTGCCGGGAGGCATCGTGGGGAGCTTGAGGAGGAGGGCGTGCTTTCCGGCGGCGGGGTGCAGATGGAAGACGGCGTCCATTTCGGGCTCGCGGATGGCGTAGAGGTGCATCAGCTTGCCGTGGTCGAGGAGGAGGTCGTTGAGGTCGAGATGCTTGGGTTCGCCGGTGGTCTTGCCGGGCCCGTCATCGTCGATCAGGATCGTCAGCGTGTTGCCGGAGAGCGTTGGGTGCATTGCCAGCGGTTGATAGATGTCGGCAGCGTACCCGGCTGCTTCGGAGTTCCACCATTTATTGCCGAGGAGGATCGCGGCGAGGATGAAGGCGAACGCTCCCGCCGTAGCGTAGAGAGCGCGGCGGCGGCGGTTGGGCGGCGGCTCGGTGGTGGGCGGCAGGCGCGACTCGCGGACCGCGGCGCCGATGATGCCTGCGAATCCGAGAGCGAGAATGGTGCCGAGGATGGAGAGGATGATGCCGAGCGAGTGGTCCATGCGCAGGACGGCGAGCGGCATGGCGGCGACCGGGACTGCGGCGGTGGCGGGGCCAGCGCCTCCGGTGACGTTGAAGTGGACCTCCCAGGAGCCGCCGGACATGAGCCAGAGTGCGCCGGTGTAGAAGGCGGGGTCGTCGGGCGAGCGCTTCATGGCGTCGGGTGTGGGTGGGTGTTTGGAGGCTTCGCCGGTGAGCGGTGTTGGGGTGATCAGGATGTTGTCGACGGGCGCGCCGGTGCTGCGGACTTCGATGGTGGCGATGCCGGGGATGACGCTGGGCATGCGGATGGTGACGAAGAGTTTGTAGGGGCCGGCGTTGATCTGCTCGAAGACGTCTTTGCTGCCTACGTGGGCGTGGGCGGTGCAGCAGAAGAAAAGCAGGATCGCGAAGGTCGCTACGGAAGAGCGTAGAAAGTTTCGGTTCATCGTTGGAGGCCTCGCATCCAGCGGCCGAAGGCGAGACCGATCCAGGTGGAGATCATGGCGTACAGCGAGGCGAACAGGAGGCCTTTGTAGAGTGGCCAACCCCACGCCGGATGGTAGAAAAGGCGCATGCGGTCGAAACCCGTAGGGCGGGAGTTGTAGTCGAAATAGATGGTTCCGAAGAAGCGGTTGGCGCTGGCTTTCGACATGAGGAAGTTGGCGAACGGCCACTCCACGGCGAAGAGCACGGCGATGAAGAGGACGCCGGAGACCATGGCTACTTTCCACGGGTTCCAGTGCTTCGTGCGCTGCCAGAAGAGGTCGAGCGCGAGGGCGGGAATGATGATCAGGATGGGGAACTTGCCGGGGACGAGATGCGTGACGGGATTGAAGACGGGGCCGAGTTTCGGCTGCGCGGGGAAGAGGGGGAGGATGAGGATTTCGAGGATCAGCATCGCCATGTAGACGCCGGCCGTGGTGGTCGCCGCCCAACGAAAACGCGAGGCTTGCGAGAACGCCGCGAGCAGCACGGGCACCGCGATGCCCATCGCAAT
>CAZZYB010000167.1:2060-8013 GCA_964658125.1 uncultured Acetobacteraceae bacterium
GTGGCCTGGTGCAGCACGATGTCCCAGGTGTACTCCTGTACGAAGAACATCTGGCCGCCGATGGCGAGGCCTCCCATGTAGAGGAACAGTTTTTGCAGGCTCGAGAAGCTGGCGTCGCCGCTGGCTTCAGCGCGGTTCATGCGGGCGAGGATCAGGAACAACATACCGAAGGAGATGGCGCGGATGCCGAGGATCAGCAGCGCGTGCGGCGGGCTGACGATCTTGACGTCGAGGCCGTAGGCGTTGTGCCACCAGTTGTCGAAGGGTGCGGAGGTGAGCATGGCTACGCCGCCCCAGGCTGCGAGGAATACGCCGAGCGGGGCGCGCAGGCCGAGGATGCTGACCGAAGCGGCGCGCATTTCGGGGTCGCGGTTGAGCGTGCATTGCGCGACGAGCCAGACGCCGACGATCCCCGCTAATACGGCACAGGCCTGGATGGCGAGATGCGCGGGCGTCCAGAAGGTGTCGCGGCCGATGGAGCGATGCCAGGAGACGTCCCACGCGCCGCCGATGGAAGCGGACGTGACGGCCAGCGCCCCGGCCCAGATGTACCACGGGATGGATGGACCGGCCTGGCGGTATTTTGTGCTGGCGGTTGAGGCGTCGAAGAAGGCCGGGTTGGCGGCGCTGGACATCGTTGGGTCTCCGGTGCGGGGAATCTCTTGTAGTTACAAGTAGATTACGCTGCTCGATTAGACGAAGCCATTGGAAACGGAGGAGCGCGGCGCCTCTACAATCGCTGCATGGCTGCGATCCCTGCCGTGGTGCATCCGCGAACGTTGCTGTCGCTGCTCGACTTTCTCGGGATTGGCATTGCCAGCGCTGGCGGAGCGCTGCACGCGCAGCAGCATAAGCGCTATGCGTACGACATCATCGGAGCGTTCGGGCTGGCGCTGGCTTCGGGGCTCGGTGGAGGGATTGCGCGCGATGTGCTTCTGGGGCATGGTCCACCACTGGCGCTGGTCGATGTTCGGTATCTATATACGGCACTGGCCGGTGCGGCGGTAGCGCTGGTGTTTGGCGCGTCATTTGGTGTAAGGACGCAGCGCGTGATGCTGCTTGTCGATGCGGCGGCGATCTCGCTGTTCGCGGTGGCCGGAACGACGCGCGCGGAGAGCTTTGGTCTATCGTGGCTGCCCGCGATCATGCTTGGCATTACGACCGCTGTGGGTGGCGGGTCGCTGCGCGATGTGTTGAGCGGGACGACGCCGAAGGTGTTCGAGCGCGGGAATTTCTATGCGATTGTGGCGCTGGTAGCGGCTGTTTGCTATCTCGTGCTGGAGCGGCTGGAGCTGCCGGAGGTGGCGTGCGTGGTTGTGGCGGTGGTGCTCGGCTTTGCGCTGAGGGTGGCGAGTGTGAGCTTCAACTGGCGGACGGACAAGCTGCGTCAGCAATGAATCGCGCGCGGAGGATATGCTGTGTGCATGAACCGTATGCGCTTCTCTGCCCTTCTCGCCGGAATTTTCATGTTTGCATTTGCGAATGCTTTTGCGCAGAGTGCGCCGAAAGCTGTGGACCCAAATGCTCAGCCCAAGGGCTTCGCGTCGGTTGAAGTGCTGTGGCCGGAAGGGGCTCCCGGAGCAGCAGGCAAGGCCGAGGGCGATGTGCCGAAGCTGTACTGCTTCCCTGCTCCTGGCGCGGGGCCGCATACGGCCGTCGTGGTGTTGCCGGGAGGCGGCTATACGCATGTAGTGATGGAGAAAGAAGGCGGCGTGGAAGCGCGCTGGCTGAATGAGCACGGCGTGAGTGCGTACGTTTTGCAGTATCGGTTAAGCCCGGCGTATCACTATCCTTCGCCGATGCAGGATGGTGAGCGGGCAGTGCGCTTCGTGCGGAGCCGTGCGAAGGAGTGGGGGCTGCGTGCGGATGCGATTGGCGTGTGGGGATTTTCGGCGGGAGGGCATCTCGCCGGGTATCTGGCGACGACGCACAATCACGGCGACAGGAAAGCGGAGGATGTTGTCGAGCGCGTGAGCAGCCATCCGGACTTTGCGATCTTCAGCTATGCGCGGCTGAGTCTGGACCCGGCGATTCCCGGGACGTTTGGCATGAAGACGCTGATTGGAGAGAGCCCGACGCAGGCGGCGCTCGATACTGTATCGCCGATTCTGCATGTCACGAAGGAGACTTCGCCGAGTTTTCTGTATGGCAACTCTGGCGACCAGACGGTGAGTTCGTTGAATGCGACGCTGTTTTACAACGCGCTGCAGCTGGCGCATGTGCCTGCGGAGTTGCATGTGTTTGAAGCCGGGCCGCATGGGACGGGCATGGCGCAAAATCTGCCCAAGCTGCCGGAGTTGACGATCTGGCCGACGCTGCTCGAACACTGGATGCAGTTGCATGGATGGATGGAGTAGCCGCCTACTTCGATGCTCCGGTGTAGTAGCCGTCGCGAGTCTGGACGGTGCCTTTGTTCTTGGCCTCGGGGCCTGCGAGCGTCACCAGGACCTGGTGGTAGCCCTCCGCCGCTGCTTCTGCTGAGGGGGTGAAGCCGAGACGATACTGTGCCCGAAGTTCCTCGGCGATCTGCGTGTAAATGACGTCGACGGTCTGCTTCTTGTTGACTTCGAAGAGGCGGCCGCCGGTCTCTCCGCACATGCGGTCGAGGACTTTCTTGCCGTCGACTTCATTGCCGCCGCGGCCACCGCCCATCTGTCCGCCGCCTTCACCTTCGGCAAACGGGAAGCCGATGCCTCCGCCACGGCGATGGCCTCCTCCACCACCTGGGAAGGTGCCGCGATCGTGGTCGAAGTGCGGGCGCTCGCCCTTGTAATAAATGGCATAGATGATGGTGTTGGCATGCTGGGCGGATTCGATGGCTCGGGCGAGCGTGACCTTGCTGCCGCGGTCGTCGCCGTCGGTGAGAAGGATGATGGCGCGGCGGCCCTGGTTCTTCGCGAGGACCTCATCGGAGGCCAGGAAGACGGCATCGTAAAGCGCGGTCCCGCCGTTGGCGTTGGCGCGGCCGCGGCTGCGGCGGTCGTCGTTGCTGTCGCCATTGTCGCCGCTATCGACGGGTTGGAATGAGGGCTTGGAGGAGTCGACTTCCTTGAGCGCCTGCTGGAGCTTGGGGCGGGAGTTGGTGACATCCTGCAGCAGCTCGACGGTGCGTGCGAACTGGATGATGAAGGCCTTGTCGCGGTTGGGCGCAAGCATCTTTTCGAGGAACGCAGTGCTGGCAGTGCGCTCGTCGTCGAGCACCGCGCGTTGGCTCATGCTGGTGTCGATCAGCAGGCCGAGCGTGAGTGGGACGTCGGAGTCGTGGTCGAAGTAGCGAACGCTTTGCGGCTTGCCGTCGACCTGCAACGCGAAGTCTGCCTGCTTGAGCGTAGAGACGAGGGCGTTGTGCTTGTCGCGGACGACAGCCGGGATAATGACGAGGCGGGCTTCGACGGAGAGATCGGATTTGACGGAGGCGGAAGGAGCCGCAGCCTCCTGCGCCGGAGCATGGAGCGCGAGCGTCAGCAAGGTTAGAGGAAAGATTCGTGCGATTCGCATACGAACTAGGACGAGGATCGGGCGAGCTATGTTGCGGTTGGCCGGCGACGCGCGATGCACACAAGTGACCGGATTTGCACTTGCCTGCACAGGGGGGCGGCTCCTAATGTCTCTTTAGCTGATGAGCACGCGGGAATCGAAAACCGAACAAGGGCAGGGCTGGAAGGCTGGTAACCGGCGCAAGTCGGGAGTTAGTCGAAGGCAGCGCCTGAAGTTCGATGGACGGTGAAAGCGGAGGTCAGTCGAAGGACGAGCCAAAGGATGCGGTATCCCGCGAAAGCTTGATATCGAACTGCGGCAGACCCGGAGACGCGATAGCCGATAAAACTGTGAGGTTATCAAGGATGAAAACGCCAGAGGCCTTCGGGTATCTGGCATTTTCGTTTAAGGCTCCTCCTGTTGCCCCCCCACTGTTTTGTGCAAAGTCTTGAGGATGTGCGGGTTAACCGGGGACTTTGGTGTTGGTCGAGGCCCTTGCACGGGTTCATTGCGAAAGCCCGGTGGTGGCCGGGCCGTGGTGTTTCTTGCCGTTTAATCTAATGGGGTGTTAGAGTTCGCTCGCGCTGCGTGCTGGTAATTCCCTCCCTCCGTTTTTGTGCAACTGTTGATAACGCGTTGGTTAAGCGGGGACTTCGGTGTTAGCCGAGGCTCCTGCGTGGGTTAAATGCGAAAGCCCGGCGGTAGCCGGGCCGTGGAGTTTCCTGCTGCTTCTAGGGTAAATGGGGTGTCAAGCCTGTCGTCTCGGGTTTGGGCCAGCGGTCATCTCTCTTCGAGTGCGAATCCCATTTTAGGCTTTGCAAATGACCCTAGCGACATCGGTGGCGATACTTCATTGGCCAGGATGCCGGACGGTTGTAGATTGATCTAATGGAAGCTGGCGGCGAGGATGACTACGTGGAGCCGGGCGATGGAGACTGGTGCCTCGTTGATCTTTCGGATACGCCGGTGGAAGAGGCGACGAAGGTCGCTCACGCGCTGGGCATCAACTTCCATACGTTCATGTGCATGGCGCTCGAAGAGAAGCTTGCTACGATGCGAGGGGATGCAGATTTGCAGCGGGCTCTTCTGAAGGTTAAGTGGGAGCCTTTGCTCAAGTAAGAGGTTAGGGTCGAGTGAAGGAGAGCGGTCGTTTGCTACCGCAAACGATACCCCGCCCTTTCGGGTGAAGCTCGAAAGGACGGGCCACCCGCTTTTGTGGTGGTTATAGGAGCGTGATGTCGACTGGGCCGGGGTTGAGCCCGGCGTAGGCGTTGTAGCTGCTCCAGGGCCAATCGGCGGGAGTTCGTGCGATGCCTGCGGTGAGTGGGTTGTGGTGCATGTAGTTAAGCTTCTCTCGGATTTTTCTTTCCGAGTAGACGTTGAAGTCGTAGTAGCGCGCCTCCCAGACTTCCTGCTCGATGCGGGTGCGAGAGAAGCGTTGCTTAATTACCTGGATGGCTGTTGAGAGTTTGTGGTCTTGTGGCTCCGAGACTAGAAGGTGGACATGGGTTGGCATGACTACGTAGCCGATCACGTCGAATTGGTACTTCTGTCTGGTTTCTTCGAGGATTTTTAGGAAGGTGTCGCGGGCTTCGGCAGTGTCGAGGATGGAGCGCTTACGGAAGCAGTTGAAGTTGATGGCGTGGAGGTCTCCGGACTGTTGGTAGCGGCGGAGTCTGGTGGGCATAGTGGGAGTGTATCTGGTTGGGCTTCGAAGATCGAAGAGAAACAGAGGCGGGTGGCCCATCCTTTGCCGCTCTTGGCAAAGGGTGGGGTATCGCGGAGCGACCGTTTTTGGCTTTGGATGGTGATGAGGCTCGTTGAGGAGAGCGGTCGTTCGCTACCGCAAACGATACCCCACCCTTTCGGATGAAGCTCGAGAGGATGGGCCACCCGATCCTGAGGGTGCACCGAAATCGCTCCAAGACAAAGGGCGAACTCTTTCGAGTCCGCCCTTTGTTGTTGTAGTGGTGAATGCGACTACTCGGCGGCCAGTTCTTCCTGTTCGCCTTCCATGCGCATCTGTTCGAGCTCGCGCTCTTCGGCTTCGATGGCTGCGGTGACTTCCTGCTGGACCTGGGCTGCCGCTTCTTCCAGCTCTGGGGAGAGTTGGACGTTGCGGTAGTACTCCATGCCGGTGCCGGCGGGGATCAGGCGGCCTACGATGACGTTTTCTTTCAGGCCGCGGAGCGTGTCGCGGGAGCCGTTGATGCTGGCTTCCGTTAGTACGCGCGTGGTTTCCTGGAAGCTTGCCGCCGAGATGAAGCTGTCGGTGGAGAGCGACGCCTTGGTGATGCCGAGAAGCAGGGGGCGACCGATGGCCGGCCGTCCGCCGTCGTTCAGCACACGCTCGTTTTCGGCGTTGAACCGGAAACGATCGATCTGCTGCTCGAGCAGGAAGTTGGTGTCGCCGACCTCATCGATCTTCACCCAGCGGAGCATCTGCCGGACGATGGTCTCAATGTGCTTATCCGAG
>CAZZYB010000168.1:0-8005 GCA_964658125.1 uncultured Acetobacteraceae bacterium
GACCTCACGATCAACGCTGGAGTGCGATACGAATTGATCCAGCCGTGGTACGAAAAAGAAGGGCGCTTGAACGCTATCATCTGGGGACAACAGTCTACGGTCTACCCCGGAGCCCCCACTGGCTGGGTATTTCCCGGTGATGCCGGTATTTCCAATTCGATTGCACCCACCCCAAAAGACAACTTTAGCCCGCGCCTCGGCGTCGCGTGGGCACCCGACGCTCAGGGAAGCTTCCTAAGCAAAATGTTTGGAGGACAGGGGAAGACAAGCATACGCGCGGGCGCCGGGCTCTACTACCAAGCCCTCGAAGATCAACCCTCGTTTTATACCATCGGCGATGCACCCTTCGGCCTCTACTATTCGTCTCCCACGCAGGTCTATTTTAGCGAGCCTTACAAGGACCGTCGTCATGGGAATGATCCAGGGCAGCATTTCCCGTTCACCGACCCTAAGCCGGGCCAAGCTGTGGATTGGTCCACCTACCTGCCTATCGGGGGTTCCCCTGGCGTCCTACCATCCAACAAGACTCCCACAGTACTCCAGTTCAACACGACAATACAAAGAGAGCTTCCGGGCTCCACCATCTTCACGATAGGCTATGTGGGCACGCGCGGACATCATCTGCTATCTGAGTCAGAGACGAATCCGGGGGATCCGGCGCTGTGCCTACGCATTGCGGCGGCTCTGCCGTCAGGACAGGGTTGCGGACCTCATGGCGAAGACCAGATCTACAACACGCCGACTGGGACGGTATACGGGACGCGGCCGCATAGCATCACATCAGGTCGTTATAAGTCCCAAGGCATTCTGGACTTCACCAGCAATGCATATAACGGAACTTTTGGGGATTCCGACTACAACGCACTACAGACCAGCTTGAACAAGCACTTTGGCTTTGCACAGTTCCTTGCATCGTACACATTCTCACGATCCATTGACGATACTTCCGGACCAACGGAACAGGTGAACCCATTCAATCACCGGTTGAGCCGCTCACTCTCCGCGTTCGATCTCCGCCATAACTTTGTGGTGAGTTACAGTGTTGATTTGCCGCGACTCCACGGACAGGCAATGCTGCTACGAGAGACCCTGGGCGGCTGGTCGCTTTCGGGGATCACGCGCGCCACGACAGGCTTGCCGGTTACCCTGTCGGAACGTCTGGATCGAGATCTGCTCGGCTCGAGCGGAATAGAACTTCCCAATTGGGACGGAAAACCAGTGAGGAAATTTGATCCGCGAGCTTCCACGTCCAGGGCGTACTTCGATGCCACTCAATTTCCGCTTCAGGCGATCGGTACGAACGGGAATGCCAACCGGCGCTTCTTCAGCGGGCCGGGCCTGAATAACACAGACGTTGCCCTCCGCAAGTTTGTGCAGCTGGAGAGCCGGTTCGCGCTCGAATTTCGCGCCGAGTTCTTCAACGTCTTCAATCACGCTCAGTTTCAGAACCCTGCTGGCCGGGTTGGCGCTTCCAACTTCGGACGCATCGGCTCGGCGCGTGACCCGCGCATCGGTCAATTAGCCCTGCGGTTCACCTTCTAACAACAAAGACGGACCCGCGGGGATAATCCGCGGGACCCTGACAGCAGCGGGAGACCGCAGCATGATAAGGTTCGCTATGCAGCGCTTGCAAGTAGGTCAACGGCACCATGCGTTGTTGGCAACACTGGTCTTCTGTCTTGTCGCCGTATCTGGCGCAGCACAGGAGAAACGGATTTACATCGCACCTGATGATCACACGGATTACGTGTGGACCGCAGATGAGAAGACGTACGAGAGAGCGATGCTGGATATGACCAGCTACTACCTCGATCTGATGGATAAGACGCAGAATAATCCATCCAACCAGCAAGCACGTTGGAATTTCGACGGAAGCCTTTGGATGCATGCCTGGGAAAAGAATAAAGACGCCACTCAAATCAAGCGTGTTGTGGACCGCATTCGCGACGGACATCTGAGTATGCCGCTGACCTATGCGGTCAACACCTATGGTGGCATGCCCACGGAGGCTGTGCTTAGAAGCATGTATTACAGCGGAGCTGTGGAGCGACGTTACGGGCTGCGGTTCGACATGGCTGTTGCCATGGAAGACCAGACAATCCCGCGAGGTCTGGGAGCGCTCTTTGCCGGCTCTGGTGCGAAGTATAGCTGGCGCGGTGTGTGTGCCTGCGCCACAAAGATGAAGCCTGCCATATCACAGACGCGCCCGCAAGACATCTACTGGTGGCGCGGTCCTGACGATAGCCGCGTATTGATGAAGTGGTATTCCATTTACTCGGGTGGCCCAAATATAGGCACCTACCTTGAGGCACGCTCCACTAGCAACAATGTTAATTTTGTCGATAAGAATCCCGTATTTAGGAAGGCCTACCCCTACGACGTCATCGGACTTTTCGGGGAAGGTGGTGATGATCTTAAGACAAGCAACTTCGGCTTTGTTGACGCGGCAAAGTCACTCTCCACGCCCTTGCGCAAAGTTGTTGTATCCAATGAGGAAGATTTCTTTCATGACTTCGAGAAGCAGTATGGGGCCGCTCTCCCCGAGGTGAGCGTGGGTTATGGAAACGAGTGGGATACTTATTCGGCTTCGATGGCGGAGTTGTCCGCAAAGGTGCGCCGGGCCACCGAGCGTCTACGAACCGCCGAGGGGCTCTCCACCCTCGTGACCCTGAAGGAACCTGGGTTCTATGACAAGCGCAAAGATGCACGCCTCGCTGCCTGGGACGCAATGGGTTTGTATTGGGAACATGACTGGACGGCAGACAGCAAGATATTGGAACGTGATGTTCGTCGCGACTGGCAAAGACGCACCGCAGTCAAGATCACATCGTATGTCGACGCCCTGTCTGCCGATGCACTCCGAGCACTCGGGTCGCAAATAGCGAAGCCGGGCAGTCAGCAGCGCTTCTTCGTGTTCAACCCTTTGAGTTGGAAGCGAAGCGACGCCGCTGACCTTCCGTACGAAGGTCCCGAAGACGTGCATGTCGTCGACGTGGTTACCGGCACTACTGTACCGTCGCAGATTATGACGGTCAACAATGAGCAGGGGCAAAGTGAGCGCGTACTGCGCATCTGGGCGATCGGTGTTCCTTCCGTCGGCTACAGGACCTTCGAAGTAGTCACGGGCGCGGAGAAGCCTGCCTTGGGAGGTCCGCGGGCCAGTAGTGACACGCTGGAAAATGACACTTACCGTGTGAGGCTGGATAATAGTGGAGCAATCGCAAGCATTCTTGCAAAAACCTTCAGTGATCGAGAATTGGTTTCGGAGGTCAACGGGCGGCGCGCAAACGCTTGGGGAACGGGTTACGGTCTTGACGACTGGGCGCCCGGCTCCGGGAAGATTGAAGTGCAGAGTTCAGGTCCCGTTTCTGCCACACTTCGAGTCACCATAGCCGACCCGGTTCCAAGAAGAGTGGAAGTAACGATCTTCCGCGCTGGAGACAGGATCGACATCAGAAATGAGATCCTAGGCAACTTCAAGGACATAAAGACCTGGGCGTTCACATTCAATCTATCGTCGCCGGACGTGCACCACGAAGAGGTGGGCGCTATAAATCACGCTCGCATTGCTCCTGATGGGGACTACGCACCCACGTACTCACGGCTGGACTGGCTAACCCTGAACCATTTTGCGTCCATGAGCGGAACGGACGGGCTGGGTGTCACATTGTCCAACGCCGATGCCGCGTTCATGCAACTGGGGCACTCCGAGATAGTGGAAGGTGTTTCGCAGCTTGATACCCTGACACCTCAAATCACGGTACTTGCAGGCGGGCAGGTAGACGGAGCAACACTTGGGATCCCGAATCAGGGCGGAGATACATTCCTTCTGCAGAGGTTCGCCCTGCAAGCCTATGCCAAGTACGATGCGGCCGCCTCGATGCGCTTTGCACTCGAGCACCAAAACCCGCTCGTGGCTGGCTCGATCACTGGTGGACACGATTACCCAGCGACGCAATTTTCGCTGCTCTCTACGTCCAGCCCTAATTTGATGTTATGGGCACTGAAACCGTCAGAGGATGGTCCGGACAAGGGGATTGCCGCGCGCTTCTGGAATATATCCGATGCGCCTTCAGACTTCACGGTCAGATGGACTGGTAGCCTAAGACAAGCATCGAAGTTGACTCATTTGGAGACGGAAACGGGACCCGCCTCAGTTATTTCCGGATCTCTGACGGGCAGGGCCGCGCAATGGGAGATACAGACATTTCGGCTCCTGCCGTCAGACTTGCATGTCGCAAGCCGGACGAGTAAATAGATGGCGGCAACTCGTACGACTGAGATCTCTGCCGCGCCGGTGAAGCTGCGTCGAGTACTGACGTTCTGGGACCTGATCTTTTACGGCATCGTTATCATTCAGCCTACGGCCCCGCTGCCTTCTTTTGGGATCGTCAATACCGTATCCCGAGGACATGCAGTTACGGCGATTCTGATCGCGATGGTGGCGATGATGCTGACTGCGGTAAGTTATGGCCGGATGGCTAGGGTCTATCCCAACGCCGGCTCTGCCTACACGTTTGTAGGGAGGGAATTGCATCCGAATCTCGGATTGCTGACGGGCTGGAGCATCGCGCTCGATTACATTCTGAACCCAACCATCGGTGTGATCTGGTGCAGCAAGGCAGCCATGAACATGGTTCCCATACCCTTTTACCTATGGGTCATCTTCTTTGTGGCGATCTTCGCCTGGGTCAACTTGCTGGGAGTAAAGATGAATGCTCGGACGAACACTATCCTAACCATTGGAATGTTTTCGGTCATAATCTGCTTTTTTGTCATGGCTCTAATTTATCTATTTCATCTGTCGGGTGTTGCTGGCTGGTTCTCTGCGTTGCCCTTCTATAATCCCCCAGAGTACGCTTGGGGCTCGGTGAAGCAAGCGACGTCTATCGCCGTCCTCACATACATGGGTTTCGACAGTATCAGCACACTCTCTGAAGACGTGGAGAACCCCCAGCGCAACATTCTGTTGGCAACCGTATCCCTGTGTTTGCTCACGGGAGTTCTCGGCGGGCTCGAAGTCTACTTTGGCCAACTGATCTGGCCTAACTTCCGGAATTATCCGGACCTGGACACTGCTTTCGTGTCCGTGGCCGGTCGAGTGTCTGGGCCGTGGATGTACTACCTGATGAATGGCACTCTGCTGATGGCTACTGTGGGATCAAGCATCGGGGGACAATTTGGAGCGGCGCGCCTGCTGTATGCCATGGGCCGTGATGATGTAATTCCCAGGCGCTTCTTTGGGCGATTGGAATCGAAAAGGAACACGCCGCGCAACAACATCCTGCTTATCGGCGGCTTGGCTTTGGTCGGGGCGCTGGTGATGAGTTATCAGACGGGTGCGGAACTCCTGAATTACGGTGCCTTCATTGCGTTTATGGGAGTAAATCTGGCTTGCGCAAAGCGGGCTCTGTCCAGTGAACAGAAAAAAGGGTTCATGTGGGTTCTGAATCTGCTGATACCAGTAGCAGGGTTCCTGGTTTGCTTATACATATGGTGGAGTTTGCGTACTTCGGCTAAGATCACCGGAACGGCGTGGCTATTGGTCGGCTTGGTGTATTGTGCTCTCCGCACGCGGGGTTTCCAGCGGCGTTTGGTGCTCTCCGATGAGGGAAGCGGGGAATAGGCCGAATTGTAGATCGACTTATGAGGGTATATGCAATATATAGGCGCGGTTGATGTCGGGGGGACCAAAATCGCTGTAGGGGTAGTAAGGGAAGATGGACTCGTCGTCTCACAGCGCAACTTTCCAACTTCGAGTGTTCGCGGATGGAGAGATGGTGTGGCAGCCATCCATCACGCACTGGAGGCCTGCAGGCTAGAAGTCGGATTGAAGATAGAAGCCTTAGGGATAGGATGTACAGGCCCGGTATACCCGATGACCGGAAAAGTAGGTAAGGTTTCTTTGCTGCCCGGATGGGAAGACGGTCCGCTTGTGGCAGAGCTTAGGGAGCTAGCGGGGATCCCCGTGTCCATGGAGAACGATGCCGATGCCGCGGCGTTGGCGGAAGCTAGATGGGGCTGTGGAATACGCGCAAATCGATTTCTTTACGTCACGATCAGTACTGGTGTGGGAACAGGTTTGATCCTAGATGGCAGCCTCTATCGCGGCGCCAACGGATCGCACCCCGAAATGGGACATCATACGGTGGCTGTAGGCGGGCCAGCCTGCTACTGCGGCGCAAGCGGGTGTTTGGAGAGTTTGGTTTCCGGCACGGCGATTCTGAAGTGGTTCAGGGAACATGATGAGCAGGGTCGCGGTCAGATGGAGTCGTTCAACACGCGCTCCATCTTCGAACTTGCCTTTCAGGGAGATGTATTGGCCCAGCGCGCGGTGGACCGTTTCGTGATGTATCTTGGCGTTGGCCTAGCGAACTTGACTACCCTCTTGGTTCCAGACGTGATCGCTCTGGGGGGCGGGGTGATGCAAAGCGGTGGTGTGTTACTGTCGGCCGTGCGCGCGGCGGTACTGCGCAGGTGCGGAGAAGTACCTGCCTCCGACACTGGGATTCAACTTGCTACTCTGGCGGGTGATATAGGCCTGGTCGGAGCAGCCGCCGTTGGCGCAACCTACATAGCTGCTTCTGGAGGCGAGTATTGCTTTTAGCTTGGCCAAGCATGCCTTCGAACCGGAGGGGGGCAGCAGCCAGACCTACCGCCACTGCGACGCTTTCGCAGGAAACAAGGAGGACGACGGGACAGAATCCTCATATCTCAGTTGCAAGTGGAGCGTGCTCGGGATTAGATAGTCACGGCTTCGGTCGCGTGCTTTGTGCACTGTCTCTTTACACCGGTCATCCCGCTTTTGGCGGTGTACGCCCACTTCTTTCCTTCAGAGGAGCATACCCATCGTTTCCTTGCAGTAATCGTCACTGTTCTCGACCCCCTCGCTCTCGGCCTCGCATACCGAAGACATCGACGGGGTTCCGTGTTTCGGCTTGCAACTTTAGGTCTCACGTTCATTTTCTAGGGAGCCTTCTTCGGTGATCGACTTCCTAGCCACGGTTATGAAGTCGCTATCACACTCACGGGAAGCTGTTGGTGATCTACGCACACCGACTGAACCCTACCTTTTGCAGAAGTAGCAAGAACTGTAACTGATGGCAAGGAGTACCGCCGCCGACACCTCTTCAAATCCTTCGCGCGGTGAAGAGGATGTCGTATTCATCGGAAGATCGTAGGGACCGGCGCAGCAGAAGACATTGCGAGCCGATTCTGTTCTCGACATGCATCACGGTTCTTTGCCTGCCAATACTGCTTTCACTGGCGATTGTGGCTGGGCCCGGAAGCACAGTTCCGCAACACCCTCTGTCCCCCTCCTGCACCTCCCCGTCTTGTGAAGCACAGAGCTTTCATTCGGCTATGCACGTTCTGGACAAAGCAAACTGTGAATCTGGCTGCCCGCCCAAGTGCTTTCTGCGCGTCCAGAAAGCCAGATTGACGAGCCCGATGGGGCGGGATGCCGAAATCTCTATCTATCAACGCGAGTTGAGAATAGCCGCAGATCCCATCTAACCGGCTCGGGATCGGACGCTTGGATCAGTCCTGCCTTCTTGTGGAACGAGTTAATAAGGACGTTGTATTCACGGCCTTCCGTCACAACGCTGGGCACGCGGAGAACCGCAGCACGGCTTTGGCGTAGCCAGAGCTTTCCAAAGGCTTGCGCCGCAGTTAGGCCCTCCGCATCCCAATTGGGCAGGTCGGACCCTGAAAGCGTCTCAATCTGCACTTCTTGGGAAATCGTGATGCGGACGACCCGGTGATGCTTTGGAGGAACAAAGAGGTTGGCGTGTAAGAGAACCTCGAGCATAGCGCCGGCATAGCTCTCTGCGGCGTAGATGACGCGAGATGCTCCGAGCATCTGGCGGACGCGTTTTGGCGAGGTGTGACCCGCAGGGCGATGTTTAATCGGGGCAAGAAGGGGCAAAAGAGGGCAGGACGTCGCATTGGCTTGTTTTCCTGATCCGCTTGCTTGTAGATAGCCATAGAAGATTGAGCCATCAGG
>CAZZYB010000169.1:0-7981 GCA_964658125.1 uncultured Acetobacteraceae bacterium
GTGGCAGCCTTGGCGATGGTGAGCGTACCGGTGCCGGTGCTGCCGCCATAGTTGCTGTCAGCGGCTTGCGCGACGGTCAGTGTAGTGGTGACCAACCCGCCGCTGAAGTTGCTGTCGCCGTGATATACCGCCTGGACCGTGTACGTGCCGCCGAGTATTCCTGATAGCGTGAACGTAGCCACGCCGGATGCATTCACGTTGCCCGCGGGATAAACGGTGGTCTGGTGGAGCTTGGCATTCTGATTGATCAGCGTCAGGACCACCTGGCCGGTGGGTGTGCCGGTGCTGACCGTTGGACTCACCGTCACCGTCGCGACAGTAGCACCCGGATAGGAGACGCCGGTCGCGGGGTTCAGGGCCAGAACGACCTTCGATCTTTCCAGGTTGTTAACGCCTACACCGGTCAACGAAGCCGTTACCGACGAAGCATTCACCGCATTCGAGGTCACCGTCATCGTACCGCTGCGCGTGCCGATATCGGCTGCAGTCAACGTGACATCGATGATGCACGACGAACCGGGCGACACCGCTGTTGCGCCGGTTGTATCGCATGCGTTCTGTACCGGGGCTACTGTGGTGAACTCCGTCGCGTTGGTTCCCGAGAACGTCGGATCGGGAGAAATACTCAACGGCGCATTGCCAATGTTGAAGACCGTCACATCCACCGGATTGCTGGGAACGAACGGGCTCACCTGGCCGAAGTCCAAAGCGCCGTTCAAGCTGAGTAGGCGCAGGTTTGGCGTGCTGCCGGTGAGGTCGGAGGCATAGAGGTTCCCGCGAGAATCGATGGCGAGACCGTTCGGCTTGGTCACCGCTCCGCCGATTGCTACGGCGCTATTCGCGCTGAGGGTTCCGGCGGTCGACGGAATATGCAGGATGCCGCCAGATTGAGCCACATCGACAGATCCCGACGGGTCAACAGCAAGACCCGTGACGGGGCTCGCAAGGCTGTTCGTGATCGCCACCGGAGGACCGTAGAACGGCGCCACGATTTCCGACAGTGTCGCACCATCGGCTACGAAAAGATTGCCAAAACTGTCCGTTGCAATCGCGGATGGCTTTGTAAAGCCGGAGCCAACCGTGACGATGCCTGAAGCCACAGTGCTAGTTACAGAATTAGAGACTTTCAGGACGCGGCTGTTATCCGGATCGGTGACGAACACATTTCCGGAACCGTCGGCTGCGAGTTTCAAACTGGAACCTAGCCCGCTCTGCAGCGTCACCTGTCCTGCGGCATTCAGTGCGCCGTTTACAAATGGGATCTCGATCACTTTGCCTGCGTCGCCGATGTACACATCGCCCGCGCCATCTACAGCAACTCCGGTCGGAGCCGTGAGGCCTGTGCCAATCGCTGTACCCGCAGTGGGAGGAGTCGCACCGGCCGCGAACTTCAGCACCTTACCCAGAGAAGAATCCGCAACATAGATGTTGCCGACCGCGTCCGCCGCAACCTGCTGAGGCACAACCAGGCCGGTAGCCAGCGCGGTTTGCGCCCCCGGAACAAGGATGGATAGATCGGGACCCTGTCCAATGCCGCTCAGATAAGTTGTGCTCTGAGGGATGACGTTGTTGGCCGCATCCAGCATTATCAGCTCGCCGGACACCGCACCCGGGAGCCGCGGGTTAAGCGAAACCCAGTAAGGACACGATGTATTTCCGGGATAAAGCGTTCCCGCAGTGCAGGCCAACTGCGGGGTCGTAGCATTCGGATCGGCAATGGGATTCGTCGCTGCCACAAAATCCGAACCTCCACCCGGCTCTGAGAACACGAGCTTCCCGGGAGTTACTGCCGAACTGAAGTTGAAGAATACGGTCCCGGCAGGGCTCGCTTTACCAACCGGCGATGCACCAAGATTCGCCGAGCCCATGGCCCACAGCACCACATTGTTGGTGCCCGGATACGCCGTCGAGCCTGGAGGATTCCACCCACTGGTGCTGGTTGGAATCCACAGATAGCCGCGCGGGTCTACAGCCAGAGGAGCGCTGCTCTGCACCGGTGCAAGGAAGGTCGCTTTGTTGAAGTCGAAGCTCGTCACGCCTACGCCGACCGGACTGCCGCTCACGTTAGGGACCATCAGGTCGCCGTTGAACGCGCCGCCGTTCGAATCCGATTGGCTGGTCAGGTAAATGTTTCCGGCCTTGTCCAGCGTGATGCCGCTGTACTGCGCCGTGCTGGTGGAGGGATCGAGGCGCGAAATCTGCGCCTCTGCCGTGCCATCTCCGGCGCCCGTGATCCCCGTCTTGCCGGACGGAATAAAGAACACACCGGTCACGCGCGAGGAGGCGCTCACACCGTTATCTTCCAGGAAGTAAATGTTCCCATTCACGTCGGCCGCTATGTGCGCAGCCTTGGATTTCAGGCCTTTGACCACCGTAACCGCTGTGCCCCAGTTGCCCTGGTTGTCGACCGGCACCGTGAAGATCGAGGGACTCGTCTCGGTTGCTACAACCAAGGTTCCGCTGCCGTCCGCGGCCGGGCTGTTGATGAACGCCACATCGAACGTGTTCAGACCGCCACCGATCGTCCCGCCCCAAGCGTTGCCGGACGTGAAGTCCCATGTACCGTCCGCGGGATTGTAAGGAATACGGAAGAAGTGAGCGTTGCCGTAACGGTCCGCGATGTAGATCGTATCCTTCGCGTCCATGGTCATGCCGGAGTTCCAGTACGTTCCCGATGCCTCGAGCGGCGAGCCCGACGCGATCGTCGTGAACGTCGACTTGCCCGGCGACAGTTGGTAGAGGCCGCTGGTCGACCAGTCGAGGAACACGACGCTGCCGTTTTTAGCGACCTGGACCTTCATGATCTGGCCCCATGTGGCGTGTGTCACAGGAACTGGGGAGCCACTCGTCACCGGTATTTGCGCCGCAGCGATGCCGCAAAGACTAGACATGGCAAGCAGGACGGACAACCCGGTCTGCGCAAGCCGGCGAAAGTGAACGGCAGAGTCGATGGCCATAAAAACCCCTCCAAAACAATCTCGATCAAAATATCCTGCGAACAGCTTGACTGCCCGTTCGCGGTTTCTATCTACTCAGCGGCAAAACGTATCACCGCCGAGTCCAGCGCCTCGTTGGTTGCCGGGTTCCCCCGGCGGGCCAACGGAGGGATTACTCAAAATTGAAACTTGGCGCTTAGCTCGACAGCCCGCGCACCATACTTGACGTTCGCGATACCAAAATTCTGGTTGGTCAGGTTGGGCACTGTCAGTGCCTTTCCTGCTGTCGCTCCCTGGAGCGCGAGCGTCAGGTTGCTGGTGTCGCTGTTATTGAACGAGGTAAGCGGATGGTTCAGGAAGTTGAACGCCGCAGCCCTGAGTTGAAGGTTTCTCTTCTCGCCCATGTAGAAGTTTTTCAGCACCGTCAGATCATGCCGTGCATACGCCGGACCGTGGATGTAGGGCAGCCGATACTGTCCCTGTCCGCTGGGGTTTGTCGAGGTTGCATAGGTTCCAGTGGTCGGGCCGCCCGCTATGGGTATACCGAAGCAGGTGGGATTGATGAACTGATTCGTCTTCAAGCCGCTTGTCGGATCGCAAAGAACGGTTGGCTGCAACTGGTAGTCCGGAGTGCCCAGCCACACAACAGGATTCAGGTTCGTTACGCAGAAGTGGTCGCCGTTCTTGTCCGCGGGTATGCCATAAACCGATTGGCAGGCGGGAATTGCATTCGGCGAAAGCTGAAACTTCGTCGATACCTGTACCGGCTGGATCTGACCGTAGCCGAAACCAAAGTTCTGGCCCTGGGCTGAGGCTAGCGGAATGCCGCTCTGCACGCTCGAGATGCCGGATATCTGCCATCCGTTCGCTGCTGCCGCCAGCAAGTGATGATCGCCCTTGTACCGTTTGCCTATGTCAACGAGGTAGTGGACGTTGAACACGTGGGTGCGGTCATAAGGCACGGGGTTGTAGTCGTTACGCAAATTCACCGGGTCTGGAAGGACATTGTTATAGGACGCCGCTGTCGCGAGGTTTTTGGAGAAAGTGTAATTGGCGCCGAAGGTGATCGGTCCGCTGTTCTTGTTCCAGCTCACCTGCAGGCTGTTGTAGTTGCCGTAGTAGTTGTGGTGCAGCGAATAGACATGTTGATAGAAGGAGTAAGGCCTGAAGAAATCAGTTTGCGGCGTGGTAAGACTGGCCATGGAGTCGGCGCTGGTGAGTCCCCCGGTCGTCAGATTGCAGATGCAGCCAGGGTCAGTGGCGCTGGTGCCGAACAGATACCCGGCGGGAATGAGGTTGAGGTCTGAGGCCCCGTTGTATCCGCTCGCCTGATTGTTGTACGTGCTGACGTGCTGGCTGTTGGTGCCGACATACGCAACCTCTACCAGGGAATGCAACCTATGCCAGCCAATGCGCTGAGAGATCGTTGCGTTGTACTCGTAGTAGACAGGCCGGACCGTGTCGTTGGGATCGATCGTATAGACGCTGAAGTCCTGAGGATTGGTCGGGGACTGCCGATCGATTGCGTCAAACGTCTGCGTTCCTTGCTGGAAGGTGGTCTTGTAGCCCTGCGCCGTGGAAGCCGCAAGAGCGTAGGGCTGGAACTCTTCTTCGTGACGGTAGATGCCCCAACCGCCGCGCAACACGGTGTTGGATTTACCGAAGACATCCCATGCCAGTCCGAGGCGTGGCGAAAGGTAAACCTTGGCTGGGCTATTGACCGAGTTCGACACCGTGCTATCGATGCCGTGCCACGCTAACCCGGGGCCGTTTACGCTGCTGCACGCCCGCCCGACGCACTGGGTCTTGTAAAGAGCCGACTGGAAGGTCGCGAGTCCATTGCCGTGGCGATCGAACCACGGCCCAAGGTGCTCGATACGAGCGCCAAGCTGCAGCGTGACCCGGTGGATCCTCCACGAATCGTTCACGAAGCCCGCAAATGTCGTGTATTGCATGTTGACGATAGGCGTGAAGTTCGTCTGCTGAAAAGTGTCCGCGTACCCCAGGTACATCAAAGCATTCGGAGTCATGCAGGCGCCCAGGTAGGCCGCGCCCGAGGTCCGCGCGTTCCCCGCTGGATTCGGATTCTCGCAACCGGTGAACTGAGCAGCCTGCCCGACCTGGGAGTTGTAGTCGAAATAGGAGCTCTGCGGGTTGAACGTGTACGCTCCCTGCGGATAGCCGGCCACGGCGGTGCCGTTGATAATGCCCTTCTCGTAATACACGCCCAACTTGACGTTGTGCGAACGCTTGGTCCAGCTGATCGCGTCCTGGAAGTCGGGAACTTCTTTCTTCAAGTGAATCTGGTTGTTATAAAAGCCGCCGGACATCTGCACGTTCGGATAGCCCAGCCCACCGCCGCCATTGTTGTAATCAAGCAACTGCGGAACCGAATAGTCCCCCGCGTTCTTGAACTCGCCAAGGTAGCTGAAGTTGCCCTTACCGGCCGCCCCGCAAGTGCCCGCCGCCCGCGCCACCGGGTCGTTACAGTTATATCCATTCATTGTGAAGCGTCCCACAGCAGCCGGATTGCCTTCATTGCCCGGATCGCTGATCAAGGAAACCGCTGCAGTTAACTCGTTGACCAGCGCAGACGTGAAGACACGCGTATAGGTCGCCGACACAATGTTAGAGATCGCGCCCGTCGTCACAGCGCCCGGAGAGTAGCCGTAAGCCACAGGGTTTTCGGTGACTTCAGCTTGGCGGCCGTACGTGGCAGAAATCCTGTTATTGTCGTTGACCACATAGTCAACCCGCGCGTGGAACATCGAGCCGTTCTGATGCTGAAGCACGGTTTGGATGTAGTTGTAGCCGGCAGCGTTGGAGAACGGATCGGCGTTGGGCAGCGGAAGCCAGTTCATCAGGGCGATACCGCTCGCATTGCCTTTTCCGACCAGGTTGCCGTTATTCACGGACGTGCCGTCCGGCAGATAATTTTCGCCGTTGCACATCGTCTTCACGGCGTTCTGGTTCACGGCCCCATCCGGCCTAGCGCCGCAAAGTTGCGCGTTCAGCGATGCCACGCTGAAGTCACCGTTCCTTTGTGCCATCGTAGGCACCCAGGATCCCAAAGTAGAAGGCGAGAACAGTTGATTGTAGTTTTCGTATCCGGCAAAGAAGAAGAGCTTGGAATTGGTGCGACTAAATCTCGTATGCGGAATCCACAACGGGCCGCCAAGGGTTCCGCCGGGGAAGAAGTACCGCTGGTCAGGGCGCGTCTGCTTGAGGTAGTTGTTGTACCAGTCGTTGGCGTTCATGGCCGCGTTGCGCACATACAGGTACGCAGAACCGTGGTAGCCGCTTTGGCCCTGCTTGGTCACGCCGGTGATCACCGTCGGCCCATGTGCGTACTCCGAGCTGAAGCTGGAGGTGCTGACCTTGATGTCCTGTACCATCTCCGCGTTCATCGTCTGCGTGGTCGCGGAGTTGTTCTGGATATCGGTGAGCGACACGCCGTCGAGGATGGTGGCAATGCCCGTGGTTCCCGTTCCGTTGGAAGAGAAATTGCCCGTGTTGGAGTTGCTCACACCCACAACGTCGTTCTGCGGAGCCTGGTTGTTCAACCCCGGGCTCACTAGCGCGAACCCCGGCAGGATACGAATAAGCTCGGTTGCATCGCGGCCCTGGATGGCGAGCGTGTCGAGGTCCTTGGCTGTGATCACGTCACTGCGCTCGGGAGAGTCGAGCGGCTTGATCTCCTGGCTTTCGCCGGCTTCCACCGTTACCTGCGCGGAAACCTCACCCACCGCAAGCTTGATGTCGGTAAAGCCGATCTGGTCGCCAGGGCGGACCGCGAAAGGCTTGGACTGCCAGGTCCTGAAGCCTGGAGAAGAGACTGTTACGTGATACTGCAGCGCCGAAGTAACGGACGCCATCGTAAAATCGCCGGCGCTGTTGGTAACGCTGGTGCGCTCGGTCTTGTTGTCGAGATTGGTCAAAACCACGGTCGCATGCGGGATGATGGCGCCCGAAGCATCCTTCACCACGCCGGACACTGTGCCCGTAGTCTGCTGAGCGATCGCGGGAGATTGCCACAGCAGAAGAACCGCCGCAAGAAGTCCCAGCAACTTGGTCGACGCCCTGGTTCCAGAAAAGAACTTCATTGTAAAACCCCCTTGGCTGCATTCCTTCAAAATTTCGACCGTCCCGCGTTCCGTTCCAATTTCTTGATATCGATCACATGACATTGCGTTGGTGTGAAGCACAAAATTTCTTTTTCGTCTCAAATATGTTTGCGGAGCGAATTATGGCGGTCTTGGTGCGGCTTCGTCAAGCGAGGCATCAAGCCCGCTCTGCTTTAACCGGATAGACGCCTTTACCAGCAGAATTCCGAGGATCGACCGCGCACGTTCTTAGGGATACCGACAGCACAAGTTAGCTCCGTTTGATTGCGGGACGAATTATTACGTCCCGATTGCAAGGACGTCAAGTGCCAATTTCATTTATTGTTACCGATATCAACGGCAGTTGAATCGCTTTAGCTCCGAACTTGAACTCACCCATTCATCTACCGGCTCGGGGCGCATGGCCGAACCTGAAATCGATTCGCCTCTGTTCATGCATCAATTCGTTCCGCTACCGTATCTTTCGAGGTCTCGATGAGAATGTCTTTCGCAGCGGTCCTGAGAGCAGCAAAGAACCGTCAGATTTTGTTTCGCGGAAAGCGGTCATGGCTCCCGGCGTTCGCCTTTGCCACGCCCATTTCTGCCTGCTGCGCAAGCGGACAAACCGTCATCTTTCGACAGGCGCACTTCCCCGCAATCGATACCCAGCCCGTGCCGGACGGTGTCCTGGCTGCCGCCGTTGGCGCCAGCCCGGTCTTCGCATCCATCGACCAGTTACGCGAAGGAAGCGTCCTCAAAGGCGCGTCATTGCTGGTCCTGCCATACGGCTCGGCCTTTCCGGTCGACGCCTGGCCCAGCATCCAGAACTACCTTCAGCTGGGCGGGAACCTCCTGTTGCTGGGCGGTCGGCCGCTGCGTGTTCCTGTTGCCGCTGCGTCGGACGGCACGAACGCAGCTACGGAAAACTGCAACAGGTGCTGA
>CAZZYB010000170.1:0-7967 GCA_964658125.1 uncultured Acetobacteraceae bacterium
ACGCGGAGGCCGCGGAGGAGGTGGTGGCGGCGCACCCGGCGATACCGGCTGCTTGTTCGTATCCAGCTTCGACGCCAGCCGGTCAAGGCTGTCCGGCACCAGCCGCTCAGCAAACCCAGCCATGAAGCACCACACATAAAGCTTCGCGTAGTCCGCCGTCCCGACCGGAAGCGCATAATTCGAGAGGTCCCACAGCGAGTGCCCCAGCACATCTGGTGGCAGTTTCATGAACGTCGGAAACACGATCCCCTGCAGGATCCCGCCGATAAACATCAGCGTCAAAACCCCCGCAAAAATCGACCCTAACAGGGGTGAGAGCCACAAATAATACCCTGAATTCTCCAGCCCAAACACGCTGATCAACGGATCGCCGTCCGACGGCAAAGCTTGCATTCGCCGCTGCGAGCTGACAAATCCTCCAATCACTCCCCAGAAGATCACGCACGAGCACATCGCCAGAAACCCATGATCGTGCCTGCCAAAGTAGTTCAAAACCCCCACCAGCACGATCATGTACAGCACCACCATAAATACGCACTGAATCGTCAGCGACTTCCGCTTCCGCTCCCGCAGCGGGATCAGCGCGTAGTACCAATGCATAAAGTCAAGCAGCCGCGAAAGGTCCGCCCGCAGCAGCGACACCTTGTCCGGCGTGTCCGACTCCTTAGGAAACCCCGACTCCACATACCGCGTCCACATCGTCGGTCCGGCCGTCTCGCGAAAGCGTTCCCGGACCATCCACGCGTTGCGCGCAATCGTATCCACCGGCGACAGCTGCAGGATGATGTCCTCCAGCAGAAAAATGTCTCCCCACGTCAAGCCATACGGCCGCTTTTCCGCTTTCTGAATCACCGCCGACGCCCGCGCGTCCGCCACATTCAGGGTGAGATAAACCGCCACCATGTGATCGAAGTAAGACCACCCATGCGCCGGCAAAACCGGTGGCTCGCGCAGACTGAGAGCCACTCCCAATCTCTGAGACAAATGCTTCCAATCCACCATACTGCCTCCCTTCGGCTGCGCCGCCACAATGCACCGGCGTTCACACATTCCGTAACACTGCTGAGACTTGTACGCAAAACCATACCACTCCAACCCCGTATGAGCGCATGCGAAGTCAAGATGGAGGGCATACTGGACTCACACGAAAACATCCCGCAGCCCATCAGGAGACAGTCATGAACGTCCGACGCACTCTCATCCCCTCGATCTTTTTTCTTCTGGCCCTCACGACCGCGACTGCCCAGACCAACATCACCGCCCACGACGCCACCATCAACGGCCTCAAGGTCCACTACCTTCAAGCCGGGCATGGCCCTGCCGTCATCCTCATGCACGGCTACGCGGAAAACTCCCGCATGTGGCGGCCCGCAATGCCGGTGCTCGCAGAGAAGTTCACCGTCATCGCCCCCGACCTCCCCGGCATCGGCGAATCCGATATCCCGCCCACCGTCTCGATGACCTCTGCCGCTGTGACGATCCACGATCTTGTCAGATCGCTCGGCATCGCCAAAGCCCGCATCGTAGGCCACGATATCGGCCTGATGGTCGCTTACGCCTACGCTGCGCAATTCCCCGCCGAGACCGAAAAGCTTGTCCTGATGGACGCCTTCCTGCCTGGCGTCGAAGGTTGGCAGCCGTACTACAACAACGAACGCAACTGGCACTTCCGCTTCAACGGCTCCACTCCCGAAGCCCTTGTAGCCGGTCGCGAGCGAATCTACTTCGAGCATTTCTGGAATGACTTCGCCGCCGATAGAAACCAATCGCTCTCAGAAGCCGACCGCGCCGCCTACGCCGCCGCATACGCCGGCCCCGGACGCATGCGCGCAGGCTGGGCTTACTTCGTTTCCTTCCTGCAAGCCGCGGACGACTTCCAGAAATTTTCGCAGACCAAGCTCACCATGCCCATCCTCTCCATAGCCGGAGAAAAAGCCAGCGCTGCCACCCTCAGCGCGCAGACCAAACTCATCGGCACCGACGTTCGAACCGTCTCGCTGAAGAACACAGGTCACTGGATCATGGAGGAAGATCGCGAAGGAACGATGCGCGCGCTCACGGAATTCCTCTAAGCAGCGTCAGTTCGCGCGAGAGTCCTGCAGCGAAGACACCACCGCAAACTTCGACACCGACCTCGCATGGGACGGCTCGAACGCGTGGCACGTCCGATTGCGCCCCAGGGCCTTCGCCGCATAGAGCGCTTCATCCGCCAGTCCGATCAAATCCTCAGCCTTCTCGTGCCAACCGTACGCCGTCGCCACGCCTACGCTCACCGTGGGCGATACGATCTGCTCGCCTTCATACGAGACTTTGAGCCGTTCCACGAGAACACGGATCCGTTCCGCAACCGCTCGCGCATCCAGAGAACCCAGCCGCGGCAGAACCACAAGAAATTCCTCGCCGCCGAAACGTCCCGCCTTCCCCGGCGTCGGAAGGCCCGCCAGGATGGCCCGCGCTGCTTCCCGCAGAACCACATCGCCAGCCTGGTGCCCGTAGGTGTCGTTCACGTCCTTGAAGTTATCCATATCGATCATCAGCACGGAGAAGGAAGACCGTTCGGCAGTCGAACGAGCGCATTCCTCTTCCAGAAGACTCACGATGTGCCGCCGGTTATAGAGTTCGGTCACGGGGTCAACACTGGCGGCCAGCTTCAATGAAGCCATCCGCGACACATCTTGCGCGGTGTTCTCCGCAAGTGTGGAAATCACCACCACCAGCACCGCCGCGGTGAGAAATACCGCAGCCACGAGCCAATCCTCGTGATGGTTGCTGCCTTCGTTGTAATTCACGAACAGGAACGCCATCACCCCGGCAATCATGATGCCTACCAGGCACCCCAAGGCCAACCATAATCTTCGCGATGCACACGGCGACATCATCTGGTAGATCCGCCGCATGGGAGCCAGTGACGCGAGCAACAAACTCGCGGCAATAATCAGCATGGCCTGCACACAAATGTTGGGGAGTAAACTGACCATGATTCTCGAGTTTGATGCGGGTGCAGCCGACGGCTATGCCTGCGTCGACGCCCATTCTCAATGACAATTTGGTCACATGGCTGCACCCCTCAAGCCTTCTTTTCGGCCTCATCGCACAGCTTCGCCACCCGCTTCTCGCGAGCCTCCGGAGTCTGGTAGTAAAACACCGCCATCAGTCCGTTCCTTCTCTGTACCGGAGTCATCTTCGACCACCCGGCCTTGGCTTTCGGTCGGAGTCGGAACGCAGCCAGTATCACCGGCGGCGGTTCCCGCTCACCCTCCATCGTAGCCAGCAGGCGCTCGGCCATCTGCTCCGCCCGCCGCATTCGAGCCTCGTCGCTCTTCACGCCGCAGACCCATTTGCCAATCTCGCGCCGCGTGTACTCGGTCAGATCGTCATACCACTCCCGCAACCCCTCTTCCTCATCGAGCAGCGCCGCCAACTCATCCGGCAACTCGGCGGCGCGCTCCTCGAAATCAGGCTCCAGGCCAAACGCAGCTACATCCCCCAGCCGCGCATCCCCACCCACTTGCATAGCCTTATTCACCAGCAGATAGAACCCACCCTGCCCCGCTTCCGGAAACAGCGAAGTTCGAAACGCAAAGCCATTGATCTCCCCCTTCACCCGCAGCCGCAGCATCTTCTTCCACGCCTTCGCGGGATCGAACGGCACCCGCGCAATCGTCCACCCCAGCGCGCGGTCGCCCTTCTCCAGCACTGCTTCAAATGTTTTGATTTGGGACTCTGCGGCCAAAGCGTTAGCCTTGTTTGGTACGGGTTCCATCACAGCTACACGTTCGCTGATGGGTTAATACTTGGCGAATACTTCAACCTGATTGGTCGCGCGCAAAGAAACAAACTCAGAACGCATTTGGGCACGAAACGCATCCAGGGTCTTCATGATGGCATCATGCTGAATCTCGCTCTGCTTCTGGATTGCTTCCAGCTTGGTTGTGTGAGACTTGAGTTCGGGAGCCACGAGCTCTTGAACGACCTGGCGCAATTCTGTGACGATGTCGGACATGGCTCCTCCGCCGTTTGTGATTGTACATCTGGCCCCCTGGCCCGGTGCCCCATACTGATTTGTGAGTTCAACCATCGCCACCACCTCCAATCCGCGCCTCTTCCTCTCTGCCGGCGAAGCCTCAGGCGACCACTACGGCGCGCGCCTCATCGCCGAACTCAAACACCGCCTCCCAACCGCCACCTTCCACGGCCTTGGAGGCGCCGAGATGCGCGCCGCCGGCCAGCAGCAAACCATCCGCGCCGAAGACGTAGCCGTCATGGGCATCACAGAAATCCTCCGCCACATCCCACGCATCGTCGCGAGCTACCGCAAACTCGTCGCCTCCATCAAGCAACAAAGACCCGATGTCGCCGTCCTCATCGACTTCCCCGACGTCAACTTCCGCCTGGCCAAACACCTCCAAGCGGCTGGCGTGCCGGTCATCTGGTTTGTTTCGCCGCAGCTCTGGGCGTGGAAGCGTTCACGCCTGCGCTGGGTCCAGCAGCGCGTCGGCACAATGCTGGTCATCTTCCCTTTCGAAGAAACCTTCTACCGAAACCGCGACGTCGCAGCCGAGTTCATCGGCCACCCTCTCGCAGAAGATCCGCTCCCCACGATCTCTCGCGAAGACTACGCCGCCCGCCATAATCTCGACCCTGCTAAGCCCTGGATCGCGCTCCTCCCCGGCAGCCGCTGGAAAGAAATCCGCGCCAACCTCCCCGTCCTCCACGAGCTAGCCGTCACCGACCTCATCACAACCCACTCGTCCGAAATCACCTTCGACGGGGACCACCTTGAGATCCCCGCGACGGCCCACACCCGCTACGAGTTCCTCCTCCCGGTAGCCTCCACCATCGACCCCGCTCGCCTGCAATCCTTTATCGCCGAACTCGACCGCGAAGCCTTCCGCTACTTCACTGAAAACTCAAAACTCAAAACTCAGAACTCGCCCTCACCCCGCCTCACCCTCGTCACAGGCCCCGAGGCCGCCCGCCAAGCCCTCCACCACGCCCGAGCCTCCGTCGTAGCCTCTGGCACCGCCACCATCCAGGCAGCCGTTATCGGCAACCCCTTCGTGGTCGTCTACCGCGTCTCCCCGATCACCTTTGCCCTCGCCAAAAAGCTCGTCGAATACCCCACAGAGTTCCCCGATATGACTGACGCCAGCGGCAACCAGCCCATCGCCATGGTCAACCTCGTCGCCCAGCGCCGCCTCGTTCCCGAACTGCTGCAGCAAAATTTCACCGCCGCTAACGTCGCCGCCGCCCTCGCACCGCTGCTAGCCGACACCCCCGAGCGCGAAGCCCAGATGGCCGGCCTCGCCGAAGTTCGCACCCTCCTCACCTCGCCCGGGGCCAACTCCATCCACCGCCTGGCCGACGCCGTCATCGGCGCCATGACGCCGCGCTGACAACCGCGTAAGTCCGAAGCCGTACAATCTGCGTCTAAACCATTGACGGGCAAATTGTGCCCCCAGGAACTTTCCGCATGTTCAAGCGTTTCCTTGCAATCACTTTGGCCGCCACTTTCGCGACCGCCTCCGCGCACGCGGCCATCCCCCTGCGCCCGCAGCTCGATGTCACCAACTACATCATTCACGCCGAGATCGACCCCGCGACGAACCACCTGACGGCCACCGTCAACGTCAGCTTCCAGACGCTCGAGGACCTCAGCGTCCTCGTATTCGGCCTCAACAACGGGCTTCAGGTCACAAAAGTCACCGACGGCCAGGGCAAGACCCTCGTCTCCGAGCGCGTCGCCTCCGACTCCACCCTCCGCGTCACGCCGCTGGTTCCTATCCCGAAAAACACCGCCACCGCCTTCACATTCGAGTACACCGGCACCCTCACCCTCGACACCTCACCCGTCGAAGGCATCAAGCTCGCCGCCATCGCCGACCCCATCAGCATCCTGCTCTACACCGGCCGCTGGTTCCCCATCTCCATGCCCGGCCTGTTCACCGACCGCTTCACCGCCGAAACCCACATCACCGTCCCCACCGGCGAAAAAGTCATTGGCAGCGGCTACACCGGCACCAAGCCCGTCGGCGCCAAGACCGAGTACAGCTTCAACTGGAAGCGCTCCGGCTTCCCCGGAACCATCGTCGCCGGCAAGTTCCTCGACCCGGTTTCGCCTCCCGGCATCGCCAACATCCGCGTCTTCACCACTGCCTCGCATAAGGATCAAGCCAAAGACTTCGCCAACACTGTCGCCAAAGAATTCGAATTCTTCTCCAGCCTCTTCGGCCCCGCCGAGTCCGGCCACCTCGACGTAGTCGAGCTCCCTGGCGACGCCGTCTCCGCCGCCTGGGCTCCCGAAATCGTCGGCATCCGCCCCGACCGCGGCAACGCCCGCCTCTTCGCCAACACCATCTCCCACCAGTGGTGGGGCAATCAAATCTCGCCCGCCACGCTCAACGATGCCTGGATCACCAACGGCATGTCGCGCTACTCCGAGCTGCTTTACCTCGAAGACACCGGCGGCAAAACCGCCTTCCAGAACGCCGTCACCGACATCTCCGCCGGCGCGCTCGCCTACGACACCGACCCCCTCACCACCCTCGGCCGCCTCGACCCCTTCTCCCCGCAGTTCCAGTCAGAAACCCTCGAAAAGGGCGCCATGGTCTTCCACATGCTCCGCTGGGAGCTGGGCGACGACGCCTTCAACAACTTCCTGCGCGGCATGCTCTCGCAATACACGGACAAGCCCATCCGCTCTGCCAACGTCCAGACGGTAGCCGAAGCGCAGTCCCACCTCGAACTCACACCCTTCTTCTCGCAGTGGATCAACGGTACCGGCGCTCCAGCCTTCGCGCAGAAGTACACCGTCTTCCGCCTCGGCAACAGCAAGGGTTTCCGCACCGTGGGAGCCGTCACGCAGGACCTCGACCTCTTCAAAATGCCGGTGGAGCTCCGCATCGAAACCGAAGGCAAGACCGAAACCCGCCGCGTCGACCTCTCCGGCGACGAGTCCCACTTCACCGTAGAGACCTTCGGCCGCCCCCGCAAGATCACCATCGATCCCGACAACTGGCTCCTGAAATCCACGCCTGACTTAGCCGTCCGCGTAGCCGTCCTCCGCGGCCAGCAGCAAGTCGCGCAAGGCGACCTCATCGCCGCCATCGGCGAGTACCAGAAAGCCCTCGACGCCAACAAAGCCAGTTCGCTCGCCAACTACCGACTCGGCGAAATCTTCATGATGCAGAAGAACTACCAGACCGCCGCGAACACCTTCCGCGACGCTCTCCGCGGCGACAATGATCCCAAGTGGACCGAAGTCTGGAGCCACATCGAACTCGGCCGCATCTTCGACTGCACCGGACAGCGCGAGCGCGCCGTCAACGAGTACCGCCAGGCCGTCCAGACCAACGACAACACCCAGGGCGCCGTCAACGAAGCCCGCGCCAACATGCAGAAGCCTTACTCCTGTTCGAAGGCCGCGGAATAAGCGCGCAGTGCGCTACTCGCCGCTGGCCCTCTGGCACCTGCTCTCGCTCGATGCGCCCACGGTCGCCGCGCTGTGGACGTGGTTCATCGCCCGCAGCTGCGGCATCGCACTCCCGCACGCCTCCATCGCGGAAATGTTCCTCGCCGTCTGGATGCTCTACGCCGCCGACCGCCTGCTCGACAGCCGCAACTCCAACTCCACAGACCTCGAAGAGCGCCACCGCTTCCACCACCGCCACCGTCGCCTCTTCGTCCCGGCCATCGCCCTCGCAGCCATCGCGCTGGCCGCGCTCACCCCCGAGCTCCTCCCCGCAGCCCTCCGCCTCTACGCCCTCCTCGGAGCGCTCCTCGCAGCCTGGTTCCTCCTCATCCACACCCGCCTCGCCCACGAGCGCCGCCTCCCCAAAGAACTCGCCGTAGGCTTTTTCTTCTCCGCCGCGCTCTTCATCCCCACCATCACGCGCCGCCCCGACCTCCGCCTCCAACTCCTCCTCCCGGCCCTACTCTTCGCCGCCGTCTGCGCCCTCAACTGCATG
>CAZZYB010000171.1:0-7947 GCA_964658125.1 uncultured Acetobacteraceae bacterium
GGCGTCCGTCCAGCCCTTGCCGGGCTCAAAACCGAGCGCATTGAATAGGCTCGTCAGCTTGTCAAACACGTCGCCCGAAGCCACTGGCGCGACCAGTGTGATTCCCTTGATCATAGATTCGATTGTATCGTCTGGTGGACGTGGTACTTTGCGCGCCGCCTGGGGGGAAGAGATGAGTTACGAGACGCTGTTAGTGGATGTGCAGGATGCGGTCGCTACCGTCACGCTGAATCGACCGGACGTTCTACATGCGCTGAACGCGCAGATGTTCGACGACCTTGAGCGCGTCTTTCAGGCGCTCGACGACGACGCCAGCGTCCGCGTGATCCTGCTGACAGGCTCCGGCGAGCGCGCGTTTGCGGCCGGTGCGGACATTCGCGGCCTCGTGGAGACGGATGCCGAGTCGGGCCGCAAAGTGTCCGACCGCGGCCAGCAGGTCTTCCGCCAGATCGAGCTCTGCCGCAAGCCCGTCATCGCCTGCGTCAACGGCGTGGCGCTGGGCGGCGGCTGCGAGCTCGCGATGGCCTGCACGCTGCGTATCGCCAGCGAGACGGCCAAGATGGGCCTGCCGGAAGTGAAGCTTGGCCTCATCCCGGGCTACGGCGGGACGCAGCGGCTGGTGCGGCTGGTGGGCCGTGGAGGGGCCCTGCGCATGATGCTGACGGCGGCCGTCATCGGCGCGGAGGAAGCCCTGCGACTGGGCCTCGTGCAGGACGTTGCTCCCGCAGCCGAGCTTATGCTCCGCGCCCGCGCCATGGCCGCGACCATCGCCGCAATGGCTCCGCTGGCGGTCGAAGGCGTGCTGGAGGCTGTAGAGCACGGAACGTCGATTGAGGACGGACTGCTGTCCGAGGCGCATATCTTCGGCCGCCTCTGCGGTACGGCGGACAAGCACGAGGGCCTGACGGCGTTCCTCGGGAAGCGTAAGCCGGTGTGGAGCGGGAAGTAACGCCGAAATTCTCAGGATTCCCGTCGGGCTGGCAGGCCGCGCTTGTTATCCTATAGAAGTGAATGTTCGCGCGTTTCTGCCTGCTCTGCTTCTCCCTGCCCTGCTCTTCGGATGCCACGGAGCCCCACCGCCTCCCAAGCCTCTCGACGACGGCCCGGTAGCCCAGCGACGCGGCGAAGTCGACTCTGCGCGGCAGGAGCTGGAGACCATTCCTCCGCCGTCGAAGACAAAATACCTCTCGGTGCACACGCTGGATGCGTGGGAGAACCCTTCGCTGACCGTCCAGGCCGGCATGGTCACTCTCCACGTGGTGCTGGCCGACGGCAACACCACCACGTACGGTGTGGGTGGCCTGATGCGACCGCTGAATGCGCGGCGCCAGGATCTCAACGTGTCGCTGGAAAAGCTGGGCGAAGCGCTGCGGGCGATTCCACATAACGCCTGGCCTTACGGTCGCGTTGCGGCGATCGAGGAAGCGCACAAGATCCCCGTGGGCAGCCGGCCGCAGGTGCGCCGCACAACGGAAGCGGCGATCAAAACGTTGGGCGATCTCGGCATCGTGGTCTACGAATGGAACGAGACCGGCCCGGGGCTTAAGTAAGCGCAGCCTGCTAAGATGGCGAGCGAACCCGATGCCTCTGCACAAGACCGCGCTCGCCATTTTCTGCTTCTTCTTCCTGCTGGTCACGGTCGCCGGGTTCTGGGCGGCGCGCTGGCGCAGGCCCCTCGCGGGCATCCACTCGCTTGAGGAGTGGGGACTAGCCGGACGCAGCTTCGGGACGTGGATTACGTGGTTCCTGATCGGCGGCGACCTCTACACCGCCTACACCGTCATCGCCGTTCCCGCGGCCCTCTACGGAGCGGGCGCGATGGGCTTCTTCGCGGTGCCCTACGCGGTCATCGCGTACCCGTACATGATGGTCGTGATGCCGCGGCTGTGGCAGGTATGCCATCGGCACGGCTACGTCACGCTCGCCGACTTCGTGCGCGGACGCTACGGCAATCGCTGGCTCGCCGTCGCTGTCGCCCTCACGGGCATCATGGCGCTGATGCCGTACATCGCGCTGCAGCTTGTCGGGATGAAAGTCGTGCTCGCGGGCATTGGGCTGACAGGCGAAATCCCGCTTATCGCTGCCTTCATCATCCTCGCGGCTTACACCTATTCCAGCGGCCTCCGCGCTCCCGCCGTCATCGCCGTGGTCAAGGACGTGATGCTGTACATCATGGTCATCGCCGCGCTGATCATCCTGCCGTGGAAGCTCGGCGGCTACGCGCGCGTCTTCCAGCTTGCCAACCAGGCGCTCGCGACGCACAGCCCGGCGGCGAGCATCTTCCTCAAGCCGTCGCAGTTCCTCGGCTACTCGACGCTCGCAATCGGCAGCGCGATTGCGCTGATGCTCTACCCCCACACCGCCACCGCCGTACTTAGCGCCAAAGACTCGAACGTCATCCGCCGCAACGCCGCACTGCTGCCTGCGTACAGCTTCCTGCTCGGCCTCATCGCGCTGCTGGGCTTTATTGCGCTGGCGGCGGGCGTGGTTACAAGAGACACCAGCGCGTCGGTCCCGCTGCTGTTCCTCAAGCTGTTTCCGGAGTGGTTCGCGGGCTTCTGCCTCGCGGCCATCGCGGTGGGCGCGCTGGTGCCGGCGGCGATCATGTCCATCGCCGCAGCGAATCTCTTCACGCGCAACCTGTGGGGTGAGTTCAAGCACGTCAAGCTGACGCCGCAAGCCGAATCGACGGTCGCCAAACTCGTCAGCCTCGCCGTAAAATTCGGTGCGCTGGCCTTCGTGCTGGAGCTACCGCTAACGTACGCGATCCAACTGCAACTGCTCGGCGGAATCTGGACCACGCAGCTCTTCCCGGCCGTCGTCATCGGCATCTTCACGCGCTGGATGCGGCCGTGGGCGCTGCTGGTTGGATGGGCCGCAGGCATGACCTGGGGCACGTGGATGGTCGCGTCGCTCGGGCTCAAGAGCTCGGTGTATCCGCTGCACCTCTTCGGACAGACCTATGCGATGTACGCCGCGATCCCTGCCCTGCTGCTGAATCTCGCCCTCAGCGGCATCCTCACAGTCATCATGCGCGCTGCAGATTCAACGGCAGACATCGACGCCACTCAACCCGCAGACTACGCGTGAACGCAAACGCAAAGCCCCGCCAAATCACCTGGCGAAACTTTGCGTTTAAACCTTGCGAACTTTGCGTCAAAACTCTTACTGCTTGTCGATCTCGACATCGATCTCGATCTTCACGTCGTCACCGAGCATCGGAGACGAAAACTTTGATCCAAAGCTGAAGTCCGCGCGCTTGATCGAACCCGTAGCCGAGAAGCCGCTCACGGTCTTGCCGCGCTGTGTCATCGGCGTGGCCGGACCGTCAAGGTCGAGCGTCACCGGCTTCGTCACGCCGTTCAGTGTCAGGTCGCCGACCAACTGAAGCTTGCCGCCAGTCTTGGTAACCGCCGTCGATTTGAAGCTGATCGTCGGGTTCTTGTCGACATCGAAAAAGTCAGGCGACTTCAGGTGCTTGTCCCGCGCATCGTTACCGGTGTTGACGGTGGTGGTGTCCATAGTGGCCGTCACATTGGACTTGGTCGCGTCCTTCTCGTCGTAGACCACGGTGCCTTTGACGCCGCCAATGGTGCCATGGACGTTGCTGACGCCGAGATGGCGGATCGTGAACTGGATGCTGGAGTGCGCCGAATCGATCGTCCAGGTCGATGTTTGCGCCTGCGCTGCTGCGCAGACCATCGAGAGGGCGACTACCGCCAAAGCTGAGAACTTCCGTATATTCATCGTGTAACTCCTCAATCGTTCATCGTACGTAGTGCGTTGCTGACCTGCGTGGAGGTATCTTAGCTGTTGCATGTCAAAGATTTGTCATGCCGATAACGGGGGAACAACGTGAGTATTGTCGCAGGTGCTGATTTCGGTACGCTAAGTGTACGCATTTCTATTTTCGACAAGCAACGGGGCCCGCTGGGACGCGCCACCGCAGAGTATCCGCTGCTGCGGTCGACAGACGACCCGGACTTCGCGACTCAAAGTCATGACGATCAGATGAACGCCCTCGCCCGCGCGATGCAGGAAGCTTTGCGCATCAGCGGCGTCGACGGCAAAGATGTACGCGCCCTCGCGCTCGATACGACAGGCTCCAGCGTCATCGTCGTAGGCAAAGACCTCGTCCCGCTGGACGACTACTACCTGTGGTGCGACCATCGCGCCGCGAAGGAAGCCGCAGAAATTACGGCCGCTGCGCACGCCTGGGAAGGCGGACTCGGCTTCGAAGGCATCGACTGGTGTGGCGGCGTCTACTCGTCCGAGTGGGGCTGGTCCAAGCTGCTGCACTGGCTCCGCCACAACCCGGCGAAGCGCCACGAATTCGTCACCGCGCTGGAACATTGCGACATGGTCGCCGCCACGCTCTGCGGCATCACCGACCCCGCCGAAATTCCGCGCAGCGTCTGCGCCATGGGCCACAAGTGGATGTGGAACCCACGCTGGGGCGGCCTTCCGCCGGAAGAGTTCCTGGTCAGCATCGACCCGCTGCTCGCAGGCGTTCGCGCCAAAATCACCGGCCGCTATGCCACCTCCGACAAGATCGCCGGCACGCTTAGCGAAGAGTGGGCAGCGAAGCTCGGCCTCTCCGCCGGCATCCCTATCCCCACCGGCGCGTTCGACGCGCATTGGGATGCGGTCGGCGCCAACATCCGGCTCGGCGACGTAGTCAACGTCATCGGCACCTCCACCTGCATCATCGGCATCAGCGACAAGGAGACGCTGATCCCCGGCGTCTGCGGCGTCGTCCCCGGCTCCGTCTACCCGAACGAGGTTGGCATCGAAGCCGGCCTCTCGGCTGTCGGCGATATCTTCCAAGCCATCGCCACACGCGCGCAGACCACCGTCCGCGAGCTCTCCGAAGCCACCGCCGACTACATCTCTGGGCAGACCGGCCTGCTGCGCCTTACGTGGGATAACGGCGATCGCACCGTCCTCGTCAACCCGGCGCTGGGCGGCGTCACCTTCGGCTGGACCCTTACCCACACCGCCGCAGACGAGTTCTTCGCCGCCGTCGAAGGCACCGCCATGCACACCCGCATCATCCTCGAGCGCATGGAGCAGGGCGGCACCACCATCCGCCGCGTCATCAACGGCGGCGGCATTCCGAAACGCAACGCCACGCTGAACCAGATCTACGCCAACGTCCTCAACAAGCCCGTGCTCGTCACCGACGGCGACGTCACCAGCCTCGGCTCGGTCATCTTCGCCTTCCTCGCCGCAGGAGATTTCGCCACGGTCGAAGAAGCGCAGGACGCCCTCTGCCCGCCCTTCACCACCTTCGAGCCGCAGCCTGCCGAAGTAGAGCGTGCCGACAAGCTCTTCCATCTCTTCCGCAAAGTCTACTTCGCTCTCGGCTCACCGACCGCTGAAACCGCGCACCTCGGCGACATCCTGCCGACACTTCGCCGCATCCGCCAGGAAGCCGCATCGCGTTAGCCGCTCGCCGATGTATGCTGGCTCGGTCAACTTTCTCACCAAAGGAACGCCCGTGAAATCGATCGCCCGCCTACTCGCCGTTGTTCTTGCCGCCACCGTTTCGCTCTCCGCCCAGAAGCCGGAACCCAAACTAGCCGCCACTCCGCCGATGGGCTGGAACAGCTGGAACTACTTCGCAGGCCGCGTCACCGATAAGGACATTCGCGACACGGCCGACCTGCTTGTATCCACCGGCATGCGCGATGCGGGCTACGTCTACGTCAACATCGACGACACCTGGGAAGGCAAGCGCGACGCCCAAGGCAAGATCCACTCCAACGAGAAGTTTCCCGACATGAAAGCGCTTGCCGACTACGTCCACTCGAAGGGTCTCAAGCTCGGCATCTACTCCTCGCCCGGCGACCAGACCTGCGCCCGCTTCGAAGGCTCGCTTGGGCACGAGTACCAGGACGCGCAGACCTGGGCCGACTGGGGCATCGACTACCTGAAATACGACCTTTGCGGCTTTCGCAAGAAGCAGCAAGCCGAAGCGCCCAACGACCCCGCCATGCGCAACAAGATGATGCGGGATGCCTACAAGCTGATGCACGAAGCCATCCTCAAGACCGGCCGCCCCATGGTCTACTCGCTCTGCCAGTACGGCTTTGACGCCGTGTGGGACTGGGGCCCGGAGGTCGGCGCGAACCTCTGGCGCACCACCGGCGACATCGACGCCAGCTTCGACCGCATGGCCGTCATCGGCCTCAACCAGGCTGGCCTCTCGAAGTTCGCCGCACCGGGCCACTGGAACGATCCCGACATGCTCGAAGTCGGCAACGGCATCATGCACAACGGCAAACTGCGTCCGCTCACTCTCGACGAAAACCGCTTCCACATGACTCTGTGGGCGATGCTCGCCGCTCCCCTGCTGGCCGGCAACGACCTTACGAAAATGACTCCTGAAGTCGCCGGCGTGCTGATGAACAAGCAGGTCGTCGCCATCGACCAGGACCCTGCCGGACACCAGGCCGAGCGCATTTACGCGGAGGGACCGATCCAGGTCTGGTCGCGCACGCTCGCCGACGGCAGCACAGCGCTCGCCATCTTCAACACAGGCGAAGACGCAAGCTCGCTGCGCAACATTCCCCTGCCGCTAAAGCAGATCGGCTTCAAGACGGCGCCCCACGCGATCGACCTCTGGACCAACACGCCGGTCGGAGTCCTCGACGCCAGCTATAAACCGATGGTCGCGCGCCATGCCGCCATCCTGCTCAAACTGACGAAGTAACTATCGCAGATCCTGTAGCGCAGCGGACGCCCGCCGCAACATCACGCGTCCCTGCGCGGCTTCTGCCGTCTCCTTCGCAGACGCCGCGGGCTGCGCTCCGATCAGTTCCGCCATAGACTTCACCGCCACCTGCGACCGCCGCGAGAAGGCATCTATCTCGGCCTCTGCGGCCTGCGGCTTGTACGTCATGCGATCGCCCGTCTGCCATGCATCGATCAACGCATCCGGCGACCAGATCTCATGCCCCACGCGGTTGATGTCGTCATACGCCGCGCGATACCGCGACATCGCCGACGCAAATCCATCCAGCTCCGCAGCCTTCGCTTCCAGCCCCGCGCGGCGCTTCACCAACAGCCGCACTCGTACATGCACCGAACTCCGCGGCAGCGTAATCACGGTCGTCAACGTGTTGCCATCGAACCGCCACCCCACCTTCCCCGCCGCTGGCTCATACGCCACCGCCACGCCATTCGCCAGCACCGACTCCGGGGGCCAGTCACCCGGCAATCGCACTTCGTACGCGCGCCGCTCGACCATTCCCGCGAACGCGCCACGCACCGGCTCCACATCCACCGTTGTCGCATCGCCAGCACGCGAAGCCTTCAACTCCGTCCATGTGCAAACGCCATCCTTGTAAGCCTCACCCTTGGACGTGTCGTCGTAAAGCGTGTACGAAGAACGCTGCCCATCGGCCAGCGGCATCACGTTTACGATCAGCGGATCGACCGGCTTCTCCCCCGTGTACTGCATCGGCGGTTGCATCGGCACGATCGCTCCCGCGCGCACGAGCAGCGGCACCTGGTCGATCGAATAACGCGCCTCGACCTTCGCCGGCCCATGCAGATGCTTCCCCGTCGACCACTCGAGCCACTCCCCCGGCGGGACCCACAGCGTCACCGCGGCCATCTGCGTCGCCGCATCCACAGGCGTTGTCACCGGCGCCGCCATCATCGCATCGCCGAACATATACTCGCCCCGAGCGTCGTAAGCCTCCGCCGCATCCGGCCACTCGTAATACAGCGGTCGCACAAACGCCACGCCCGTGTCATACGTCCGCCGAGCCTCCGTGTAGATATAAGGCTGCATCGCATAACGCATCTGAAACGTCTGCTTCATCAGGTCCGCATACGGCTCGGGATAAGCCCATATACGCCGCTCGGACTCAGGATTCTTCGTCGTATGCGTCCGCAGGATCGGGCTGAATGCACCGAATTGCACCCACCGCGTAAACA
>CAZZYB010000172.1:0-5395 GCA_964658125.1 uncultured Acetobacteraceae bacterium
TATCGGAAGAAGAATGGTCCCGCTCCGTTGAAGTCAATCTGAACGGGCAGTACCGTTGCCTGTTCCATGCGATACCCATGCTGCGACTATCGAAAGCTGCCAGCATTATTTGCATTTCTTCGATTGCTGGCCGCCTGGGCATTCCCTGGCGCACGCCTTATGTGGCAACGAAGTGGGCGATCGTAGGAATTGCGAAGTCCCTTGCTATCGAGCTAGGCCCGGACAACATCAGGGTGAACGCGTTGCTGCCGGGCATTGTGGAGGGACCAAGGATGGACGGTGTGATCAGTGCCCGCGCCAGGATAGAGGGCATGGATGAGAATGCCATGCGGGCGGAGTACCTGAAGAGCATTTCCTTAGGTCGCATGGTAACGGCGGATGACGTGGCGCTGATGTGTCTGTTTTTGTGTTCAGAAGCTGGGCGCAACGTTTCCGGGCAGGCGATCAGCATCGATGGCAACTACGTGTAGCTGGCGACGAGATTGAATTGAAGATTTCAGGACCTATTCGACCGAACGAGAGGTATACGCCATGAGCCGGGACGCGGTGATTGTTTCCGTCGCGCGGACCGCAATCGGTCGCGCCTACAAAGGTGCCTTCAACGCGACCTCGGCGCCGACCTTAGCCGCTCACGCCATTCGGGCCGCAGTCGCTCGCGCCGGCGTTGATCCAGCCGAGATCGAGGATTGCATCTTTGGATCAGCCATGCCGCAAGGCTCGCAGCACACCATCGGACGGACCGCCGCGTTGGCTGCCGGCCTGCCGGTCTCCGTCGCGGGACAGACCGTGGATAGGCAGTGCTCGTCGGGACTCATGAGCATCTCCATGGCGTCAAAGCAGGTTGTCATGGATCGAATGGACGTGGTTGTGGCCGGCGGGGTCGAGTCCATCTCGCTGGTGCAGACGACCGAACTCCGGCTGGCATCCGATCCATGTCTACTCGAACTTCATCCGAACATTTATATGCCGATGATCGACACGGCAGAGATTGTCGCTCGCCGGTATGGAATCTCGCGCGAACAGCAGGACGAATACGCGTTGCAGTCGCAGCGCCGAACGGCCGAAGCGCAGGCGGCGGGTCGCTTCAATGAGGAAATCATTCCTGTAAAGACTAGTAAGTCGGTGACCGACAAGGCCAGCGGCGAAACCTCGATGCAGCAAATCGAGCTGCTGCAGGACGAAGGCAATCGGCCTGACACCACGCTGGAAGGTCTCGCTTCGCTGAAGCCGGTGCGGCAAGGCGGCATCATTACGGCAGGGAATGCGAGCCAGCTCTCTGATGGAGCCTCTGCTTGCGTGGTCATGGAGGCGAGGCTCGCCGCAGAGCGCGGACTGGCGCCGCTTGGCCGTTATCTTGGGATGGCCGTGGCCGGCACAGAGCCCGACGAGATGGGCATCGGGCCGGTATTCGCTGTTCCCAAACTCCTGAAGCGTTTCGATCTAAAGATGGATGACATCGGATTGTGGGAGTTGAATGAAGCGTTCGCGGTGCAGGTAATCTACTGCCGCGACCGGCTCGGTATCCCCAACGATCTCCTCAATGTCGATGGCGGGGCAATTTCCATCGGTCACCCGTATGGCATGTCTGGAAATCGTATGACGGCGCATGCGCTGATCGAGGGGCGCAGGCGAGGGGTTCGATACGTTGTTGTGACGATGTGTGTAGGCGGTGGCATGGGCGCCGCCGGCCTTTTCGAGGTCCTCTGAGGTGCAGGATACGACGATGGCAACGAACGAATCAGCGGTCGAGCAGGCTGGGGAGGTGACATTGCGGCAACCTGCTCCACTTGGATCGCGTGCCTGGATTGCGCTTGGCATGCTCTTCGTCGTTTATGTGCTGAACTTCCTGTCCAGGCAATTGCCGGGCATTCTGGCGAAGCCGATACAGGACAGCCTGCATTTATCGGACGGGCAGCTTGGACGGATTGGTGGCCTCTATTTCGCGCTTTTCTATTGCTTGATCTCCATCCCCGTCGGGTGGCTTGCGGACAAGACTAGCCGCACAAAAATCCTCGCGGTGGCTTGCGGCATCTGGAGCGCCGCTACCATGTGTTGCGGTCTTGCAGGAAGTTTCCTGCAATTCGCCATGGGGTATATGACGGTCGGCTTCGGCGAAGCCGGTGGCGTTCCACCCTCGTACTCAATCATCTCCGACTACTTCACGCCAGGCCGTCGTGGGAGAGCGCTGGGCTTCTACAACGTGGGCCCACCGGTCGGCGCGGCGCTCGGAATCGCCTTCGGAGCCTCCATTGCTGCTGCGTATAGCTGGCGCTATGCTTTCGGATTCCTTGGTGGCGCAGGCCTGGTCGCGGTACTTGGAGTCCTCATCCTGGTGCCGGAACCTCCGCGCGGTGGTTTGGATGGCGTCGCCGCCAAAGTCCCTTCGCATCAATTGGGGTTTCGTCAGACATTGATCATGTTTGTTTCCAAGCCATCGCTGATGCTGGTCGCACTCGCCAGCGGCGCTAACCAATTCATCACATACGGACTAACGAATTTTGCCGTCTTGTTTCTTATGCGTGAGAAAGGCATGACGCTGCATCAGGTCGCCATGTACTACTCGCTGGTTGTTCTGGTGGGGATGAGCGGAAGCATGCTTGTCTCCGGTCGAGTGATCGACAAGTTCACCCGGCGTTCGAAACAGGCTTATGGCCTGGTTCCCGCTCTCTCCCTGAGTCTGGCCCTTCCCTTTTACGTTTCGTTTGTCTGGGCTCCCGCATGGCGCATCGCGCTGCTCTTTCTGACCTGCACGCACTTCCTGAACTATTTTTATTTAACCTCCGCGGTCACCTTGGTGCAGGAGGAAGTGCGACCCGACCAGCGCGTTATGTCTGGCGCACTGTTGCTGCTGATCATGAACCTGCTCGGGCTTGGCCTTGGCCCTACCTTCGTGGGCGCGATGAGCGACTTCTTCCGCGCCAGCCATCCGCATCAGTCGTTGCAGATCGCGCTTTATATGCTCGCCCCGATGTACGTAGTTGCCGTGTCGCTGTTCCTGGCGTTGTCTCGTGTGCTGAAAAACGAAAGCCGTGCAGTCGGAGGATAATTCAATGAAGTCCCCTTATCGTTTGCCAGTGATGACCTTCGTGGCGTTCTGTCTCAACTTCGTGCCTTTGCACGGGGTTGGCCAAAGTGGTCCGATCGTGAAGGCTCCTGCCGGAAGGGTGGAGGGCCAAACGGTCGGCGGTCTTCATGTGTTCAAGGGAATTCCATACGCTCAGCCTCCAGTCGGATCGGCGCGCTGGAAGCCACCAAGCGCTATGCCGCCGTTTCAGGGCGTCAAGAAGGCAGTCGACTTTGGGCCGGCTTGCTTCCAGCCTAAGCCTGCAGCTTCTGGCATTTACTCGGGCGCTCCGGTGCCTCTGAGTGAGGATTGTCTTTCTCTAAATATCTGGGCTCCAAGCAAATCCCGCAAGGCACCCGTGCTGTTCTGGATCTACGGCGGTGCTCTTACCAGCGGGTCGAGCCGCGATCCGCTCTACGATGGCACTCGCCTCGCCGAGCGTGGCATCGTGGTGGTCTCGATCAACTACCGGCTGGGCGTCTTCGGATGGCTCGCACATCCTGAACTAAGTGGTGAATCCTCGCTGGGTGTCTCGGGCAATTATGGTTTGCTCGATCAGATTCTTGCCTTGCAATGGGTGCGACGGAACATAGGTGCCTTCGGGGGCGACCCGTCGAACGTGACGATCGCGGGAGAGTCCGCTGGCGCGCTCAGCGTGATGTACCTAATGGCAGCCCCTGCAGCCCGCGGTCTGTTTGCAAAAGCAGTGGCGGAAAGTGCCTACATGATCTCGACACCTGAGTTGAAAAAGGCTGCGTTTGGTGCGCCTTCGGCTGAGGACAGCGGTGTGAAGTTGGCGGCCGCACTCCACGTACAAGGCATCGAGGAGATGCGGTCAATGGACGCGGATAAGCTGAGTGCCGCTGCGCCGGTGGCTGGCTTTGCACCTTTTGGCGCAGTTGATGGGAAGGTAATGCCGGGTCAGTTGGTCGACGTTTTCGACAAGGGCGAACAGGCGCCTGTGCCTTTGCTCGCCGGATTCAACAGCGGCGAAATCCGATCTCTGACTGTTCTCGCTCCAAAGGCACCTGGGTCTGCGGTTCAGTATGAGAACACTATTGATAGCCAGTACCTTGATCTCGCAAAGGAGTTCCTGCGCCTTTATCCGAGCGACAACATGCAGGAAAGCATCTATGCCACAACTCGGGATGCGCTTTACGGGTGGACCGCGCAGCGATTGGTAAGGAAACAAACCGCGATCGGACAACCAGCCTTTCTGTACTTCTTCGACCATGGCTATCCAGCAGAGGAAGCGCTCAACCTCCATGGCTTTCATGCGAGCGAACTACCATACGTTTTCGGCACGTTCGAAGGCACGCCGCCACGCTGGCCAAAGGTGCCGGACACGTCCGCGGAGAGGAGTCTTTCGGACGCGATGATTGGCTACTGGACGTCCTTCGCACGTACTGGCCTGCCACGGGCCGCCAACCAGCCAGACTGGCCGGCATTCGGACTATCGGGTTCCTATATGGACTTCAAGGAAATCCCGCATCCGGACGCTCATCTGATGCCTGGAATGTATGAGCTGAATGAACAGGTCATGTGCCGGCGTCGAGCGAACGGAAACGTCGGTTGGAGCTGGAATGTTGGTTTATGGTCGCCCAAACTCCCAGCCCAACAGGCGCAATGCAACTGATGAGGGCTTGATCGGAAGGAGCGTTGGCGGCCTCGCCTGGCCAGGTTCACGACTCGGTACTTCCGCAGTTGGAGGGAGAAACATCGAGTGCACGCTTGCTCCGTTTCGCTTTGGCAGCGGACTCGCCGAGCCATGCTCACGCCTGCAGGCAGTTGGTTGACGGATCACCATCACGAATCCGATTGCTTTCGCGGAATTGTGATCCTACACACACGTTTTTTTCAAATTACGAATGTCCATAAATGACATGCAAATGTCTCCGAAGAACCTGTCGAGTGTTGCATTGTTTTCTTTACTATTCGCCGAATCCTAAAACGAGATCCTCGAAGAGGTCAAGCCTATGCGTCTATTTGAAGGAAGCCGAAAAGTTAGCAAACAAGCTGTGTCAAGGCTCGGCGGGGCATCCGCCTTGATATGTCTGCTGACGCTGTGCACGGCCGTGGGATTGTCTGCGCAGACAGGTAACACCGGCGCGCTTAGCGGTCTTGTTACCGATCCAAGCACTGCGGCGGTCGTCGGAGCCGAAGTCAGGGTCACGGAGGCAGCGACTGGCTACAAGCAAATGGTGCGGACGAATGGCCAGGGTCAATATCGTGCTTCTCTCCTTCCACCAGGAACTTACAACGTTCAAGTAAGCAAAGCCGGCTTCAAGGTGGCCGAAGGCCAGAACCTGAACGGCAAGCTGACCCTGGGCG
>CAZZYB010000172.1:5405-7946 GCA_964658125.1 uncultured Acetobacteraceae bacterium
AAAGGTCGCATGAATATACTGCAGCTGGCCGAAGCGACCGGCGTCCAGGTCGTCGTGGCAGAGAGCACGGCACAAAACGTCCAGATGTCGATCGGCGCTGTGTCGGAAACTGTTACCGTCGCCTCAGAGGTTCTGGAGCTACAGAGCCAATCCAGTGTGCTCGGTCGCGTAACGGACGCAGAGATGGTGGAGAACCTACCGCTTGTTACTCGGAACTACACGCAGCTTGTTGCGCTGAATCCCGGCGTCTCGCAGGAGCTCAACAACGCGGCCCAGATGGGAAGAGGTGGAAGCAGCCAGCCAGGCAGGTCCAGTGGCGGCAGCATCATCAGCCAGGGAGGTACATCGGTTGACAATAACTTCGAGATGAACGGTCTGCCTATAAATGATATCCAGAGTTCAGCAGGTTTTGTTGCCGGTATCCCGGTTCCGAATCCCGACACGATCCAGGAATTCAGAGTACAAACCACCCTGTTTGATGCCACGTCAGGACGGAATGCCGGTGCCGACGTCGACGTAATTACCAAGGGGGGCACTAACGAAATTCATGGCTCGGTGTTTGAATTTTTCCGAAATGAAGCGCTGAATGCCAACGAGTGGTTTGCGAAACGGCAGGGCCAGCCGCGTCAGGTTTTGCGGCAGAACCAATATGGTTTTACTCTGGGCGGCCCTGTCATCAAGAATAAACTCTTGTTTTTTGGTTCTTACCAGGGCACGAAACAACTCAATGGTCTGGATGCGAGTAACAGGAAGCTTGTAAGTCTTCCTCCGCTGACAGACGACCGTTCACTAGCCGGACTAGGCGCAACATTTGCCGGCGACGCCGGCTATCTTGGCCCAGCGTTCGGCACGATCGCGGCAAACGGTTCCAATATCTCACCTCAGGCCGCGGCGCTTCTGCAACTCAAGCTTCCCAACGGGCAGTACCTTGTACCGACGCCTCAGACCATCGATAAGAGCAAATCGCTGGAAGTTCAGGGCTTCGCTTCTTTGAGCTACCCGGGCTTTTACGATGAAAATCAATTTGTCATCGATGCCGATTATCTGCGCTCCGATCGCAATAAGGTCCAGGTTCGTTATTTCGAGGCGCTTAGCAACCAGAAGGCGACGACACTTTTCAGTACGGAAGGATTTCCGCTCTTCACGCCACAGCGTTTTGATGTCGGATCCGTGGGTGAGACCTTTGTCATCAGCCCAACGCTGGTGAATCAATTCATCATTGGTATGCACCGGTCGACCTCAAGGCAAAAATACGACAATGCGTTTACTTTCTCCAGTCTGGGTATCACCGTTCCCGCTCTTGAGGATGCTTTTCCGAATATCCTCATCGCGAATACGGGTTTCGAGACAGGCACGTCTTCTGCGCTCTCGTTTTTCGAAGAAGAATACAACATGAGTGACGCCCTTTCCTGGAGCAAGGGAAAGCACCAGGTCACGTTCGGTGGCGAATATGCGTATGGGCGTGACCACATGCAAAACTTCGACTATGAGGCTTATGTCATTCCTCTAACCTGGGCGGACTTGCTGATTGGCAAGAGCTACCAGCTCGCTCCGGGACTTGCGTACAGCAATATCTACGAATCGGCGGACAGTGTAGGCGATAAGACCCGCGACTGGCGTTATAAAGATGCCGCTGCTTACGTGCAGGACAATTACAGGCTTGCAAAGCGTCTCACACTGAACTTAGGTCTGCGCTACGAGCATCTCGGCGACCTGGGGGACGCTAAGGGTCAATCGGCCGACGTAAATTCGGCCAACATCAATCCCAATCCACCTGCTGCCGGTGGCAGTTACAGCGGGTATGAAGTCGCCTCAAACTATTCGGGTGGTGTTGCTCTTCCACAAGGAGTGGCGAAGACCGGCAATTCATTCGGAATGACTGGCCAAGGGCAGAATGTGATCAACCCACGTCTCGGCTTTGCGTATGTGCTACCGGGCGGCGACAGTGTGGTTCTTCGCGGTGGTGCGGGGCTCTACCACTCAACGACCGTAGGGCAGTTAAATGTGCAGTTGGCAGCGGAACAGCCATTCGGTGCGTTCCGTACCCTTATCCTGACCCAGAACGGGGCCGCAACGATTGCGAAGCCCTTTGCGGATGCCCCGCCGTTGCCTAGCTTTGTACCCTACACCCCAACGACGACCCAGACGATGGATACACTTAAGTCGGACTTCCGTCCTGGTTCAACGTATCACTACAGTCTCGGGGTGCAGGCCAAGATCCCAGGCGGGGCCGTTCTGGATGTCGCTTACTCGGGGGCACGCGCTCTACACACGGTTCTCGGAAGAACAATCAATCAGGCAGGTATTGCTTCTCCGTCGGCGCCGATCCGCGGTCAGACGACCAACACCCTTGCGAACATAGCTCTTCGTTCGCCGTATTTAGGCTGGACGACAGCCACGATGTACGAGTTCGGCAGCCAGGGTCAAGCATGGTACAACTCTCTGCAGGCTTCGCTGTCACAACACTACAAAGACAAGCTGCAGTACCAGGCGGCTTACACCTGGACAAGCCTTCTAACACCTGTCCCTGGGTATACCGTA
>CAZZYB010000173.1:0-7859 GCA_964658125.1 uncultured Acetobacteraceae bacterium
CTTGATGCGAATCTTTGTGGGACCTCCAACATACGCGCGCGGCGCTGCCTGCTCCTGCTCATACTCCATGTTCCACGCCGGATACTGCTTGGGGACATCGGTCGAGATAGCCAGACGCACCGGACCCGCGAGCAACTCTTTGCTCAAACTCTTGTCATAGATACTTGAGACGTCGCCCTCCGGATTGAGCTTCACACGATAACGCGCATTCTCCATAAACGAGGCTGTCACTTTCAGCTCTGAGTTTGAACCAGCGGTTTTCGCGGGGACTACGTCGTAGACGGCGTATCCCACTGAAGGCGCTTTGGCGACGAAGAGCACCTTGCCGTCCCCCATCTGCGCGGGCAACTCTTTCCCTTCGGGGCCTATCACGCGTACGGCTTTCGGCACACCATTCGCGAAGGCAACCTTCGCTTCGACCAGGTCTTCGCGCTCGATATTCAGGGGGTTGTACACCACGATTGATTGACCGCTGCCACGTGTGTCCAGCCCTGAAGCGACAGCCTCGCTGGCGCTAGTTAGAACGCCCGCAAACTGATTGGCCGTAAGAATGTCGTCGTTCCATGCGTACTGATAGGTTCGAGGCGTTGCCGTTCCTGCGGCAGTATCGTGAAAGTGTCCACCCAGCTCGAGCGTCCAAGCATCGTTCAGCCTCTGCCTCGGATAAGTCCTGCCGCCCATCCATTCAGCCGCCACCGAAGCCTTCTCAGCCGCATCGGCGAGAAGTTCGTTCTGAATGATCCAGCGCTTGTGGTACGCCTGCGAGGTCAAAGAGCCGGCGGAATGATTGATCAGTTCCAGATCCCCTTTGTATTGCGGCATGCGTGATGCCATCTGCGGAGTGATGTCGTTGAACATCTGGTCGGCGGCCGATTCGACGACCTGCACCGGCCCCACGCCTACTCTCACTGCGGAGCCGCTTAGCTTCGCTGTCGGGGTCTCGGCGATGGAGAATGTGCCGGTGGGGGGCAATGGCAGAACAGTTTCGCTGTGAGTAACGATGGCTTCCAAAAGCTTGACGCTGGACTCTTGTGTTGCTCCTCCAATGTCTCCGGTGCCCACATAGTGATAGTCGGCAAACACCCCCGTAGCGTTGCCATTGATGGCAATCCGTTTTACCCAATCCTGCTCCAAACCTCGCGGACGAGCGATGGCGCGAATCTGTTCCGGTGTCAGCCGGGCGCGCTCTTCGCTGGTCAGTTGAGGCGCCGACGCTACAGGAGCACCACTCATCTCTTTGCTCAGGTCGGTGTAGACATTGCTCCCGTAGCTGCCCGGATTCAAAGCGGCCAGAACGCTCTTGCCATCCGGCCCAACCCACACGCCGACATTGAAAGGGATGCCTTCGGGTGTCTGTTCCGGTGACCCCGCCCCGCCTATCCGTGGGGCCGGCTGCCACGTTGAGTTCAGCTTCTGCGTAGAAAATCCCTTGACGCCTGCGTGGGATAGGATGCTCGGCAGCGATGCGGGAAAGCCGAAACAATCGGGGAGCATGTATTCGTTGCTTGCTTTACCAAAATCGTTGCGGAAATACTCGTTTCCGTAAAGAATCTGGCGGAAAATTCCTTCTGCGCTCGGAAGATTGACGTCACCTTCCTCCACCGAAGAGCCTGCCGGGAACCATCGTCCCGCAGCTACATAACGAGTCATCCTCGCGTAGTCGTCCGGGAAGTACTCCTTCATCAGGCGATAGCGATTCGAACCGGTCCAGTTGAATACATAGTGCGGATATTTATCGATGTAATCGAAGTTAACCCGCATCGTCTTCAGGAGATATTCGCTGATGGTCTGCGGCATCTCCCAACGCCATTGCGTATCGAGGTGCGCATACGGGACCACATAGAGCGTCGGAGTCTTTGTGATGTCAGGCGCCTTCATCGTCTGTGCATGGATAGGCAACGTTGAGAAAGCAGAAAGGAGCCCGATGAGCGCGACGGAATGGAAAGATAATGAGTAGCCCTTTGATCGCATTGTTGAGTTTTTCCGTTCCGGGCCCGACCCGGCACCCATCCGCTCGTCTTGCATCCAGCTCATGATGAAAAGATATCCCGCATGTTTCAAATCCAAGCGGGATCCCGGGTAGATGCAACTCGCCGCCCTCATACGTTTCGAACAGGACGACGGGATACTGCTAAAACGCGAGGCGAAGACTGAATTGAAGCTGACGCTCCGACGCGTAGGTATTCCCCTTGGCGTTTACGCGGCCGAAGGTGCCACTGGTGGGGCCGACATCCGGGTTGTCAAGGTTCGGGTGGTTGACGTAGTTGAAAGCTTCACCTTTGAAGACCAGTTGCTGAGTCTCATGGTTCGGAACAGTGAACAGTACCTTACGCAGCGCGGCACTGTAGCTCTGAAAGCCGGGACCGTAAATCGACCCGCGGTTGCCGCGCGGAGCGAAGGTGCCTACTGGAGCCACGACGTAAGGAGCCGTCTCGAACCACTGCGATGTGTTCTTGCCGCCAGCAAACTGGTGAGGCAGAGTCGGCGTCCGTGTACGAGTCCACAGCTGGTTGCCGGAGCCCGGACCGACTCCCGCACGGTCATTGTTCTGCGAAACGGTCTGCGGACGGCCAGACTGGCCCTGAATCGTGCCTGAGAACTGCCAGTTCCCTACCGCATTGCGCACAAATCCGTTGCTGGCGTGCGTGCCATAGGGAATGTCCCAGACATAGTTGATCACCAGGACGTGGCGTGTATCAAAGTCGCTCGGACCGTAGTAGATCGACTTATCGAACGCATTAGGAAGGTTGGTTCCGTTCGACGATCCGAAGTCAAGGCTCTTGGACCACGTATACGCAACGCCGAACAGGAAACCCTTGCTCAACCGGCGTTTGAAGTTCGCCTGTAGCGAGTGGTAGATTGCCGCTCCCTGATTCTCCGATTCGAGGATCGTGGAATAACCCCTGTAAGGGCGCAGGGCGTCGGCATTGATGCCAGCATTCGCCTGAATCGTTCCAGGCTGAAGCTGATTGATATTGGCGAGCTGCTCCAGATGAAGCCCACGGCGGCCTACGTACCCAAGAGTAAATGTGCCGATTTCGTGAAAGTCCTGCTCCATCGTCACATTCCATCCGTAGGCGTTAGGGCTCGGGTAGTTGAACTGGTGTGATGTAAATGATAGCGGCGTGCTGTTCGCACCCACACCACCCGGATTATCGACGCTGCCCCGGGTCACAGTAGAAGATGGCTGGAAGGGGGCATTGCCGCCGACCTGCACATTGTCGCTGATTCCGAGCCGCTGAATGTAACGACCTGCTCCGCCGCGCAGTACGGAGCCGGGGGAGAACTGGTATGCGAATCCGAACCTCGGCTGGATATCTGACATGACGGTGGGGTGGTAGCCACGGCTGGTGCCATGAAAATTCGCCGCATAGCCGTTGCTCAGGATGGCGTCGGGCACGTGGCCCTTAGCCACGCTTGGAAAGCCTGTACCGGGAATTACTACCCCGTTCAGCGGAGTACCGCCGGTGATAAATCCGGTAGTTGGATTTACCGTCGGCGCATTCGCTGCTACGTAGTACGTAGGGTTGAAGAACGACTGGTTGCCCCACACCGCGTAGTAGGGCGTGTTGATGGCATAGCGGACGCCGTACTCAAGCAGCAGCTTGGCACTTGCGTGGTATTGATCCTGTGCGAAGAATTCAAACATGTTGCCACGGAACAGGGTATAGGAGCGCTGTCCGATTTCTCCGTACGTATCGAACAATCCGAGAGCGACGTTGGCCACCGCGGCTTTCGAGGTTGATCCACCACCGCGCGAATCGCTGAATGCAAAGAGGCCGTTCTGATTGTTTGTCGAGCCGGGAATCGTGCTGCTGACGTTGATCTGATCGAAATTGTTCTCGCCGGCGAACTCCCAAACGGCGCCGAACTTCAGCGTGTGGTTGCGGAAGACCTTGGTGACGTTGTCCGCATAGTCGTAGACCAGGCCGCCGGAGCGCGAAGGGTAAGGGCCGCCGTCCAGGGTGCCGAAGTTGGATAGCTGTATCGTGGGAATCTTGTTTGGAAGAACCTTCACAGAACCGTCATACAGGTACGGATAGTTGATGCCGTACTTAGTGCGGTCGTAGCGGCCGAGGGCGGTGTCGATGCCGATATTGACATGATCCGCCGCCGCTGAAACGATCGCCTCGTTGACCATCGTTGGGCTGATCGTCCAGGTGTAGTGCAGCACCGCGACCTGGTTAGGACGATTGAAAATGCGCGGGTTGCGATTGAAGTTGCCGTAGTGCGGCTCGTAGTCGTTGTAGTTGTAGTTCAGCAGGCTGAAGCGAAAGCGATGCGCGTCCGAGGGAACGAAGTCCACGATGATCGAGTCTTTGCGCTGTGCTTCTTTATACAGGGCCGAGTCGATCCAGTTGTAGCCCGGCGCGCTGGTATTGGGCAGCGGATAGGCAGTCAGAAGGCCGACACCGTTGGGGCTGAGTGGAATCCCGCACTGGCCACCGCTAAAGTCGTTGTTTGGGCAGGCCACACCTGTATTCGGATTCACAAGCTGTATTGGCGAGCTGTAGAAGATGTTCGACGAAAGCAGTTCACTGAAGTTACCGGTGCGCATAAGTGCGGTCGGAGTCTTCTGGGTCGCCGTATCGTCATGGTTGTAACGAACGTATTCCTGGCCCAGAAGGAAAAATATTTTGCGCCGGTCACTGTTGAAGTGGCCCGGGATGAAAACGGGGCCGTTCACGTTCCAGCCGAACTGGTTGTACCGGAACGCCGCGCGTGGTAGCCCTGAAAAATTGCGCCCCCAGGTGTTCGCGTTCAACGCGTTGTTGCGGAAATATTCGAATATGGAGCCGTGAAAATTAGTAGAACCGCTCTTGGGGATGATGCGGATTTGTCCACCCGAGGTGCGGCCGTACTCCGCCGGGTAGCTGGTGGTCAGGATCTGCACCTGCGAGGTCGAATCAACATCGGCAACACCGACGCTCGTGCCATTCGCGCGGGTGCGGACCATTGGAGCGCCGTCGAAAGTAATCAAACTCTCCTGGTTGCGCGCGCCGTTGACGTTGACGTTGTTGTCCAGGGCAAATGCAAACGCCGCCATTGAATTGCCGCGTACGACACCAGGCTCCAGTTGCGAAAGATACAGCGGGTTGCGGCCGTTTAGCTGAATGTTCTTTACCTGGTCCTCGGTAACAAGCTGGCCGACCGCCGAGCTCTCGGTTTGAATCGTATTGTTTTCCGCTTCCACTGTGACGTTGGAAGATACCTCCCCCGCCTTGAGGGTTACGTCCACATGACGACCAATGCTTGGGTCAACAGTGACATTGTCCAGCGTGGTCGATTGGAATCCGGCCGATTCGATTCGAATGGTGTAGTTTCCGGGCTGCACATTGGTCAATGTGAAGTTGCCGTTTTCGTTGGTCACCGTCAGGCTGTCTTGGCCGGTGGCGACGTTGCGCACGGTGATCTTCACCTTCGGCACCACCGCTCCTGATGAATCCGAAATGGTTCCGGAAAGCGACGAAGTGTCCGATTGTGCCGACATCGGGCATGCGAGTCCGAATAGGTACACCGCGAGAAACGCTGCGAACACGCGTCCAATAAACCTGTTCATCTTCATTTCAGCCTCCAAAGTAACCGCTAAAGCTACGCATATGATTGCGCTATCACAGCGCCCAATGGTTTACACACTGAGACGTTACCTTGTCAATTGAAAAAGGATGATAAATTTATGTGGATTCTGAGCCTGATGATATGGAGCCTTGTCAGAGGCCTCCCGGCGAGGGGAGAATGTGCGTAAGTCGGCTCCCAAAAAACGTGCAACGCTTGAGGACGTCGCGCGAGCCGCTGGTGTAGGAGCGATGACCGTCTCTCGCACCATCAACGGCCATCCATACGTTGCGGAAGACACTGCGAAGCGAGTACGAGCGGCGATTCTCGATCTCGGATATCGACCCAATCATGCCGCTCGCATCCTTACGGGTCAGCTGTCGAAATCAATCGGACTGATCGTTCCCGATTTGGCGGATAGTTTTTTCTCCGTTGTTACCCACGCAGTCCAAGAAGCCGCCCGTGAGGCAGGGTACCTGGTGTGGCTGGCCGCTTCTGACGGCGATCCTTCGATCGAAAAAGCGCAGCTGGAACAGATGACCCACCACCCGGTGGACGGAATTCTCCTGGTCCCGGCGAATAGTCGAAGCAAGTATCTGAAGGCGGCAGCATCGGGATCAGCCCCGATCGTCACCATTGATCGCCGCATCGAAGTCGCCCTGACAGATTCTGTTGAAGTTGAAAACAGACAGGGAGCACGGACGGCCGTGGAACACCTTATCAGCCACGGTTGCAGGAAGATCGCGTGCCTGGTGATGAATGGTCACTTGCGCCCCGTTCGGGAGCGCGTTGTGGGTTACGAAGAATGTATGCGGAGCGCAAAGCTGCTTGTAAACAAAGTCAAGCTGCCGGACGAAGCAGCCGCATTCGAAATCTTGTCACCGCTCTTCAAATCGGCCCACCGTCCGGATGCTCTGTTTACCGCCAATAATGCTTGTACGATCACTGTCATCAAGACACTCCATGCTATGAATATTGAGGTCCCCGGAGACGTAGCGCTCATCGGCTTTGATGATGTTGATTTCTATACCCTGCTCAATCCGCCAGTAACAACTGTTCGCCAACCGGCCGCCGAACTTGGACGCACATCCACTCGCCTTCTTCTGCAAAGGATCAAAAACGGGTCAACATCCAACGTGAGAACGGTTCTGCCCGTGACTCTGATCGTCCGTGAATCTTGCGGCTGCGGGCGCAGAAAATAGGCACAACTAATCGGCTGAAGGGCAAGCGCTTCGCTTGCTTCAATTCTGCTTCGCTTCAGATATCATTCCTCCCATCACCCCTGTCCCCGGTTCCGTGTCTTCTTTTCGAGGTGAAGTCGGATGTCCTTCCAGCTCAATATCAATCGCAAACCGGTGACGGTCGACGTCCCCGACGACACGCCGCTGCTCTGGGTCCTGCGCGACACGCTCGACCTGAAAGGAACCAAGTACGGTTGCGGTGTCAGCGAGTGCGGAGCCTGCACCGTCCTCATCGACGGCAAGAGCGAACGTTCCTGCCAGGTCACCGTCTCCGAAGCAAAGGGCAACATCACCACCATCGAAGGCCTCGCCGAGCACGGCAAACTTCACGTGCTCCAGCAAACCTGGATCGACCTCGACGTCGCCCAGTGCGGCTACTGCCAGGGCGGTCAGATCCTCAGCGCTGTAGCGCTGCTCGCTGCGCATCCGCAACCCACCGATGCCGAAATCGACGCCGCCATGTCCGGCAATCTCTGCCGCTGCGCCACCTACACCCGCATCCGCGACGCCATCCACCACGCTGCTGGTTCGAAAAAGTCGACGCAGGGAGGCACACATGCTCCCGCCTGAAAAAACCTACACCGACAACCTCGCGCAGTACGACGCCGACATCCAGGCGCTGATCGCCGGCCTCGAAGCCGTCTCGCCCGCAACCACCATGGGCCGCCGCACCTTCCTCAAAATGTCGAGCCTGGCCGGCGGCGGTCTCGCGCTCCTCTTCACTCTCGACGCCCGCGCCACCCCGTCAGCCAACGCCCCCGAAACGCCCACCGACCAGGCCGTCCTGAACGCCTTCGTCCGCGTCGCCCCGGACAACACCGTCACCGTCTACTCCAAGGGCCCCGAGATCGGCCAAGGCATCAAGACCGCCTTCGGCCTCATCATCGCCGAAGAGCTCGACGCTGACTGGAAGACAGTCAAAATCGAGCAAGCCCCCATCAACCCCAAAGTCTACGGCTCCCAAAGTGCCGGAGGCTCCACCTCCATCCCGCGCGGCTGGGACCAGCTCCGTCAGGCCGGCGCCACTGCGCGGACGATGCTCATCGCAGCCGCGGCGCAGCA
>CAZZYB010000174.1:0-6298 GCA_964658125.1 uncultured Acetobacteraceae bacterium
AGCGATCCTTATGCTGGCGCTATCCCGATCTCCGGTGGCGGCGGCGCAGACACAGCAGACCTCACCGCATATGAGAATCATGCGATCGCACTGACTTACGATCGCGTCTTCACTTCAAACCTGTTGAACGAGGCGCGCGGCACATACTTTATCTCCCCTGTCACGCAAAAGAGCTTGCTTGACGGCACGAACCTGGCCACAACACTTGGAATTCAGAATGCAAATATCCCGGGCTTCCCTCAGACATTCGGTTTCCCGCAGATTCAACTTGGCGGTTCCGGCGCGGCTACCGGTGGCTCTACCTACAAGCCGTTGGACTCCCGCGAGCGTATCTGGGGTCTGATCGACTCGATCAGCTACACGCGGCAGCGCCATACGGCGAAGCTGGGTTATGAGTATCGAAACATCCACTCGATTTCCAGCTACTCACTCTTTCCCGTCCCTTATGAATATTTTTACGGTCCGGGTTCGAACTTTACGAGCGACCCATACTACGGTTTCTACGATCCGAACGCGTACTACTACAACGGCGGCTCCGAGATCGCCGACATTTTGCTTGGGCTGCCCGCAGTGGTCTACCAGGGATTGCAGTTGACGCGGCCGAACACCAGCGCTAACGAACAGACTCTGTACCTGCAGGACTACTGGCAGATCCATCCGCGCCTAAACATCACGTACGGTGTGCGCTACGAGTACGTACAGCCGTTCGTAGAGGCAAACAACAACGAGTCCAACTTCGATATCAACTCGCTCACCATCAATATCGCCGGTCGCGGTGGTAACTCGCGCTCACTGGTGAACTCCAATACGACGAACCTGATGCCGCGTGTTGGCGCGGATTTCCAGATCAATGCAAAGACCGTGTTGCGTGGAGGCTTTGGCATCTTCTACTCGCCGGAAATCGACTCGCGCGACATCATCCTGACTGAAAACTATCCCTTCTACTCACAGCAGAAATTCACCAACGATATCTATGGCGGATTCGTTTACAAACTGGACACCGGCATCGCGCGCGCCACGACAAATCCTGTCGCATCCTCCACCGCATCGGTACCGCTTAGCAGCGTACCCAACCCGGATACCCAGGTGTTGAGCTCCGAACCGAAGGACTTTCCGACGGCGTACTCGAAGAACTTCAACATCGCGGTAGAGCGTCAATTGGGCTCGGCGATGTCGCTGGAAGTGGCTTACGTGGGAGCGATCACCCGCAACCTCTCCTACAAGGTAGGCAACTATAATCAGAGCAATCATCTGGTGCCTTCGAAACTGACAGTGCAGGCGCTTTTCCCCATTGGCCTGAGCAACTACAACGCCTTGCAGGTGAAGCTGGACCGGCGCTTCCAGCATGGCTACAGCCTGCTGGCGTCCTACACGTATAGTCATTCGCAGGACAATGGCCCGGCGCCGCGCACCCTCGGACTCAACAAAGATTACCCTCAGAACCCCTTTAACATCTCATCTGAGTATGGCAATTCCGACTTTGATGTTCGGCAGAATTTCGTCGCGAGCCAGATCATCGAACTGCCCTACGGACGTCATGGAAAGAGTAGCAATCGCGCGCTCGGTGCGCTGTTCGGTGGATGGCAGCTGAACAGCATCACGTCACTGCGTACTGGCACTCCGATCAATATCGTTTCCAATGGGAACGATCAGACCAACCCCGGCCTTCGTCCTAACCTCACTGGAACGGCCTCGGTTGGCCATGCGGGCGTTGGACAGTGGTTCAACCAAAAGGCTTTCACTGTGCCCGCGAAGCAGTCCCAAAACGTCATCCCCGGAAGCTTGCCCCGCAACTACATCACAGGGCCGGGATACACCAACGAAGATGTCTCATTGTTCAAAGTGCTGTCCCTGCCGCGTGAAATGAAATTCCAACTTCGGCTTGAGGCCTTCAACGTGCTCAACACAGCGCACTACGGCCAGCCGGACGGCGATCTCTCACACTACAATTTCGCCAAGGGCACCGGCACCTTCGGTACCATCACGAGCGGCTATGGCCCGCGGAATCTGCAGTTGGCCGGACGCCTGACTTTCTAATTCAAGCGATCATGCCGCGAGCTCTAAGAGAGCGCGGCTTTCCGCTTCCGTTTTCCTGGCTGCAAAGGACAGGTCTGTTATGCAACTCCGTCTCATCGGCATCTGCCTCTTGCTGAGCGCATTCCTGTCGGGCGTCGCGCAATCGACCGGCGGCACGTCGGCTATTCACGCTGACGCCGAAGCACGCGCCCAGGCACTCCTCAAGCAGATGACGCTGGAGGAAAAACTCGGGCAATTGTCACAACTCTTCTGGTACAAAGGCATACCGGACGACCGGGTTGCGAAGGGTCAACTCGGTTCGTATCTCTTCATCACGGATCCTCATGAAATAAATCGCCTCCAGCATCTAGCCATTGAACAATCGCGCCTCCACATTCCGCTGCTGATCGGTTTCGACGTCATTCACGGTTTCCGTACTATGTTTCCTGTGCCGATCGCGACGGCGGCTTCGTGGGACCTCCAACTCAATCGCGACATCCAGTCCGCTGCTGCCGCCGAGGCTTCGGCAGCAGGCATCAACTGGGCCTTCGCCCCCATGGTCGACATCGCGCGTGACCCTCGCTGGGGACGTATCGTGGAAGGCGCCGGCGAAGATCCGTATCTTGGCAGCAAAATGGCAGCGGCACGTGTCGCGGGCTTTCAGGGCGACCACGCCGGCGCGCCGCATCACATCCTCGCCTGCGCGAAGCACTTTGCCGGCTATGGAGCGGCCGTCGGTGGCCGCGACTACGATGCGTCCTACCTCTCCGATACCGAGCTCGAAAACGTCTATCTCCCTCCATTCCACGCCGCCGTCAATGCCGGCGTTGTATGCATCATGAGCGCCTACATGGACCTCAACGACGTCCCTGCCAGCGGCAATCGTTGGCTGCTTCACGATGTGCTTCACGACCGCTGGCACTTCAAAGGATTCGTCGTCTCGGACGCGTGGGCTGTCTACAGTCTGGAAGCCCATGGATTCGCGAGTGATCACGAAGACGCTGCGCGCCTCGGCCTCTCGGCGGGAGTCAACATGGACATGGGTTCCGACTCCTACTTGCAATACGTCCCCAGACTCATCGCTGAGAAGAAGCTAACCGTAGATGACGTCGACGAACTCGTGCTCCCGCTTCTACGTGCAAAGATCGATCTCGGCCTCTTCGAACATCCTTACGTCGACGAGACCAAAGTCGATGCGGCGCTGCATGACCCCGCTCATAAGGCTCTGGCCCGAACCGCCGCCGAACGCTCCGCCGTGCTTCTGCGCAACGAAGGCAATCAGCTTCCTCTCTCAAAGCATGGGAAGTCGATTGCACTCATCGGCCCGCTCGCGGACGCGCACAAAGAACTCATGGGCTCGTGGTCATTCAACGGAGAACCGAAAGATGTCGTCTCCATCCTCGACGGTCTCCGTGCAAAGCTGGGCTCTGAAGTTCAGATCAACTACGCCAAGGGCACGACCATCAAGCGAGGCCTTGAACCCGCTCTCAATAGCGACACGATCCCTCCTCCGCCGCCAACTGACGCCGACATCGACGCCGCGGTCTCAGCCGCCAGAATCTCTGATCAGGTCATCCTTGTCCTCGGTGAGAACGACGATATGAGCGGCGAGTATGCCTCCCGCGCTTCGCTCACTCTCCCCGGCAAACAGCAGCAACTGCTGGAGGCCGTCGCCGCAACCGGCAAACCCATCACGCTGGTACTCGTCAGCGGCCGTCCTCTCAACATCACCTGGGCCTCCACACACATTTCCGCAATTCTGCAGGCATGGTTCCCCGGAGAGCAGGGCGGCACCGCCATCGCCAATCTCCTTTTCGGAGATGCGAACCCCGCCGGCAAACTCCCCATGACATGGCCGCGCAACGTCGGCCAACTGCCGCTCTATTACAACCGGAACCTCACACAGGTCCACGAGGACTCGCCTAAATATGCTTCGTATTATTGGGACGAGCCACAGTTCCCGCTCTATCGTTTCGGCTACGGCCTCAGTTACTCGGCCTTCACCTATTCCAACCTCAAGCTTTCCTCCGCCACCATGGAAACCAGCGGTATCGACGCGATCATCGACGTCAAGAACACCAGCTCCCGTGCCGGCGATGATGTGGTCCAACTCTATGTACATCAACGCTCCGGCAGTGCCTCACGCCCCACACGCGAACTCAAGGGATTTACCCGCATCCACCTGGCGCCCGGCGAAACCAAAACCATCACGCTGCACCTCTCGCCTGACGACCTGAGCTTCTGGTCCGCATCCACGCATCACCGCGCCATGGAAGCCTCCACCTATGACGTATGGGTTGGCGACAGCTCCTCCGCCACCGATCACGCGCAGTTTGACGTGACAGCCACAACGGTCGCAAAGGAGTAGCAGGGTGAAGCGCTCAGCTTCATTTTTCCACCGCCGAACCTTCCTCGCAGGTGCAGTCGCAGCCGCAACCACCTTCGCCTTTCCGCACGTCTTCGCCCAGCAGCCTGACGCGCAGGACCTTGGCATCACGCCACAGCTCGATCGCACTCACCTCTCTGCGACTCTGCGCAAGCTCCTGGTTTTGGATTCACAGGCACTCCTTGATTTCGCCGAGCAAGTTTATGCCACCTGTGTCCTCGGCAAGATTCGCCCCGCCGATCCACCTCTGCAACATAACTGGATCGTCCCCGGAGGCGGCTATTACGCGCAATGGCTGTGGGACACCATGTTCGTCGTCGACTTGCTCTCGCTGCTGCCCGCCCAGGAAACCATCATCCGCGGCGTCTTCCAGAATTACTGGGACTTCCAGCAACGCTGGGATGCAGTCAAGCCCGCGCCTCTGCACGGCATGGTCGCTAACTTCATGGCGCCGTTCGACGCCCCCGGAGCCCGCGACGGCAAGCAATGGCAAACCTTTCCCGCCTATTCTCAGGCACCTCTGTTGGCCTGGGGTATGGAGCGCGTCTATCTCCGCAACCGCGACAAAAGCCTGCTCCGGGCCGGCCTGACATCGCTCGAAAACTTTCACGAGTGGTACTGGCGCGAGCGCGATATCACAAACTGCGGCCTCATCGGTGTCGGCTCATACAGCGGAGACGCACAACACGCCCGTTATGAAACTTATGATCGCGAAGTCGATCTCGACGACCTCGAGATGGTGCCACACCCCGCTCGCCCATCGGGCAAAGATAACGGCCCTTGGTACGGTGACATCGCCATCCCCGCCAACACCGCATACCTTCTCCTTTCTGAACAATCCCTCGAACGGATGGCCCGAATCCTTGGCAACCATGCGATGGCAAACCGCCGCCGCCGCCGTTACAAAAGAGGCGGTGCGGCCATGCGCGCGAGAATGTGGGACGATGACGCCGGATGTTTCCTCGCGGTCCGCCCCCGCACCATGGATAAGATCCGCTCGGCGACAGTCGGCGGGTTCATGCCCCTGATGGCCGGGGTGCCCTCCGCTCGGCAAGCGGCGATCATGGCAGAAACACTCAACTCCTCCGCCTGGTCGCCGAAGCTTCCCATCCCGACAGTTGCTTGTACGGATCCCCAGTTCTCCTCCGGCGAATTCTGGCGTGGCGACGTCTGGCCGGCTCCCAACTACCAGGTAGCCAGCGGACTCACCCGCTACCGCCACCTCGATACCGCTCAAAGAATCGCCGACGCCACTGTCGAAAACGCCCTCGCCACCGGCATCTCCGAGCGTTACGATTCACTCTCCGGCAAACCCCTCGGCGTCGCCGGTCTCGGCATGTCGTCGACTACACTGACGATGATTCTCGACGGCCTTACCTCCGACCGCTTCAAGATGCGCGTCCGCGACCGTCGCCCTTAGGCATCAGGAGTTACATGTCACGTCTGTCGACGAACGTCCAACCCATCACGATTTTCCAGTGGGCCACGTTGGCACTCTTGCTCTTATCTGCGGCAATCTCGCTTGCGCAAACCCCTGCCGCCATACACGTCGATGTCGACTGGTCAAAAAACATCGGCACCACTCGCACTACCATCACACTCCAGGTAGTGGAAAACCCTCCCCTGCGCCGCGGTTCGCCCATTCACGACGCTGCCTCGACAAATCTGGCCGCCCTCCATACAGACATGACACGCCTCGCGCTTTGGTATCCCTACCCGAGGCTAGCGGTCGCAGAACTCTCGCCGCCCACAGCCGCCGCAACATCCTGGGACTTCACCCACATCGACCCGATCGTCGACGATTTTATGAAGGCAACCAGCGGTCACACCAGCGTTTTCACCATGAGCACCATCCCAACCTGGATGTTCAAAGAAGCTGATCCCGGCCCCATCCCG
>CAZZYB010000174.1:6308-7811 GCA_964658125.1 uncultured Acetobacteraceae bacterium
CCCGCCTTCACCCGACGAAGCAGTGTGGAATTACGAGGGCGGCTCTGCACTGCGCGATCCATCCGGCAAAGAAGTAGCAGATTATTTCGCGCGAGTCGCTGGCTGGTATACAGCTGGCCGATTCACCGACGAACGCGGCATACGCCACTCATCACCGCATCACTACCCCATGCCGTGGTGGGAAGTCCTCAACGAACCGGAGTACGAACACGCGCTCGACATCGAGACTTACACCCATCTTTACGACCGCATCGTCACCAGCGTTCACGCCGTCGCTCCAGGCACACGTTTTGTCGGCATGTCTCTCGCCGAACCTATGCGCTCACCGGCCGCTTTTGAATACTTTCTCGACCCCGTGAATCACGCTTCCGGCGTCCCGTTGGACGCGATCTCCTATCACTTCTACGCCGATGCAGAACCGGGCGAAAGCGACGCCGCACAGCCCTTCACCTTCTTTGCGCGCACCGACGCTTTCCTCAACTCTGTCCGCTACATCGAGAGCATTCGCAAGCGTCTCTCACCCCACACAGAAACGCACATCAATGAAGCCGGCTGCATTGCCGCAGATGACCTGGCACAAGGCGCCGCGCACACTGGCGGTCTGCCCTCCTCCCAATATTGGAATCTCTGTGGAGCAGTCTTTGCATATCTCTACGCGGGCCTCGCTGAACAAGGCATTGACGTGCTCGGGGCCTCTCAACTCCTCGGCTATCCCACTCAATTTCCCTCCGTGACGTTGCTCGATTGGCGCACAGGTAAACCAAACGCCCGCTACAGAGTGCTGCAATTACTGCACGAAAACTTCGGACCTGGCGACATCATTATTAAGACATCGCTCCACTCATCCGATGTTTATACTGCCGCCTACATCACGCCCAACGGCTCCCGCGAACTCCTCCTCATCAACAAGCGCAATCACCCCATAGACTTGGAAATCGCGGGCTCAACCGGCGCAACAACTCAGTCGGTCGACATGAACTCCGCAGCCAGAATTACTAAAGGCCCACTGCTGACGTCGGACCAAATTCACCTGGAAGGCCTCTCTGTGACAGTAGCAACTCTGCCTGGTTCTCCCGGGATCAGGTAATGGCCATCGCAGTGTCGCGGCGTTAGACGCGGTAGTTGATCTGGCTAGTATGCATCGGTGCTTCATCAAAGCATGAATTTGGTCTCGAATACCACGCTGTGATCTCTCCGCTCCCTCCGTCCGCTACTTCACCCTGTTTTCCTTACCTAGTGGCCGTCTGAGATGGCCGTATTTGGGTGCGGCATGTCATGGAAGCTTCAGTGGTATTTCGGAAAGTGGCATTTCCCGGTGTTTTTGTGCAGAAATCCGTGCACAAACTTCGAGTTTCAATTGGAACTATTTTTGGGCCTCCGGCGGGGGTGTCTGAGTGCGGGTTCTGGTCTTCTGGCGGGCAGGGATCCTGAGCTCAGGAGGGGCGATCGGGCGGGAGGCGGGGGATGGGTCGGTTGGTCGGGCGGGCGCGCGCGAGGGTGATT
>CAZZYB010000175.1:0-2885 GCA_964658125.1 uncultured Acetobacteraceae bacterium
GGGGGCCGAGCACCTTGCCGAGACGACCGACCGAACGCATCATGTCGGGGGTTGCGATGAGGGCGTCGAAGGCGGTCCAGTTTTCTTTCTGGATGCGCTCAACAAGCTCTTCACCGCCGACAAACTCAGCGCCGGCTGCTTCGGCTTCCTTCAGCTTGTCGCCCGAAGCGATCACGGCGACAATCTTGCTCGCGCCGCCGAGGCCGTGGGGGAGGACAACCGTGCCGCGGACCATCTGGTCGGCGTGCCGGGTATCGACGCCGAGGCGCAGGGTCAGGTCGACGGTTTCGTCGAACTTGGCGTACTTGGCTTTCTGGAGCAATGGCACAGCATCGCCGATTGCATACGGACGCGGCTCTACAAGGGCGCGAGCCTTCGTCAAATTCTTGGAAATTTTGCGCATTCTGTATCCTCGTCTTCCACCCCGCGCTGCAATCAATTGCAGGGGCGTGGTTCGACTGTGTCGCACTGGAGTGCAGACAACCTTCTAAGTATGCCGGAAAGTCCCTACCCAGTCAAGATTTGACTGAACGTAATCTGGCTAACGATGCGTGCTCGAACCAATGATGGTCGGGTACAAGCCACTTTTTCTCGACTACCGAATAAGCTTTCCGGAATTCAAGACCGTTCCACACCCAGCAGAACTGAGTCTGCCACCATTCCCCGACAAAGCGTCCCGCCCTATCCTCTTGTGTGAAATCGCGGACGAAAACGGAACCAATACCAAGACTTTGTGCCTTCCGCTTTGCTACTCGGATAGTGCCGTATTCCCAGCATTCCCCTGCTTGCGGCGCATAAGAATAGTTCGGCGAATAAAGCGTGTAGCTGATTCTCGTTCGCTTCATAGCTGGGATTAGCTCCAGATCCTCGCCAACTCAAGCACAAACCCGCCCACCGGCTTATCACCTTCGACGCAGCTACTACCTTCGAGAACCTCAGGCTCACGGTCGGGACGGTAAATCTCGACTACCTTACGCGACGGGTCAATCAGCCAGGCGAGTTCCGCACCGTTGGCGAGCCACATTTTCATCTTGTCTTGTAGCTCTGCGAGCGGATCGCTGGAGGAACGAAGTTCGATGACAAACTGAGGACAGATTTTGGCAAACCCGTGGCGTTGTTCGTCCGTAAGGCTGTTCCATCGCGGCCACGATATCCAGGCAGCATCGGCGGCTCGCATAGAGGTATCCGGCAGCATGAAGCCGCCATTGGAGTCGAATGATTTGCCGGAGTTTGTCTCTCGTACCCACTTCTCCAACTGATAGATGAGGTCGGAATTCTTGCTGCTGGTCTCACTCCACGTCGGCGACATGACGATCAACTCTCCGTTCGAATCGCGCTCCACGCGCAGCGGCTCGTTCTTTGCGCAGAAACGCATCAGTTCCTCGTCCGCCATGGGATGTTCGAAGCGGAGACGCACCGGAAGTTCGTTTTCGGCGAACGCTACATTCATAGGTCTAGTCTATCTCTGTCTGGTTGCTGCCTTCGGCCCAGATCCGTGCCAACTCCAGCACAAAACCGCTCACCGGGTCCTCGCCGTAAACGGCCGTGTAGCCTTCCTGCACCTCGACGGGTTTGCCGGGATGATAAATCTCCACTACCTTGCGCGAAGGATCAATCAGCCACGCAAGCTTCGCGCCGTTGCTTATCCACATCTGCATCTTCGCTTGCAACTCGGCGAGACGGTCTGCTTCGGAACGTACTTCGATGACAAATTCCGGGCAGAGCGGCGCAAAACGCTTCTTGTCTGAAGGGGTCAACGCATTCCAACGGAGCCAGCTTACCCAATGCGCATCAGCGGCCCTGACGGAACCATCCGGAAGCGTGAAACCTGCATTGGAACTGAACGCGCGGCCCCGTCCATCCTGTCGCGCCCAAATGCTGAGTTCCACGACAACATCCGTTTCGACGCCACTTCCCTCGGAACCTGTAGGCGACATGATGATCAGCTCTCCGTTGGCGTCGCGCTCCACTCGCAGCAACTCGTTCTTGGCGCAGAAACGTATTAGCTCCTCGTCCGCCATGGGATGTTCGAAGCGGAGACGCACCGGAAGTTCGTTTTCGGCGAACGCTACGTTCATAGGTCTAGTCTATCTCTGTCTGGTTGCTGCCTTAGGCCCAGATCCGTGCCAACTCCAGCACGAAACCGCCGACAGATCCATCCTGCCGCGCCCAGATATTCAATTCCGTGGCTATATCCAGCTCGGCATTTCCACCGTCCGTTCCCGTTGGGGACATGATGACCAACTCTCCGTTCGCATCACGTTCCAGGCGCAGCAACTCATTCGCAGCGCAGATACGCAGAAACTCCTCGTCCGTCATGGGCCGCTCGAAGCGGAGGCGGACGGGCAGTATGGTTTCTGGCAGGGCGAGGTTCATGGGTGTAGTCTACTCCGCGAATTGCGGCCCGCTCGCGGGGAGATGACGCCATGCGCATCCTCGGTTCCGCTTTGGTTTTGTTCTCGCCCGGTGCGAGCGACTTTCCTCTGCGGATCACTCCACTAAGAACAAGAATTGAGCATCGGATATATCTCTTCCCGACAGAACTAATGGTTCCCGGCGGCTCGGGAAGTGTGAGGAGCGTCCCCCGAAGGTGGCCCTTCAATCTCCAAAGTCGCATTACGAATGACTGGTTGCTGACGAGTGAGATGAACGCGAAACCTGTTTCAGTCGATACCCTTTTCAGAGGAAGAATCGGATGCGACCCATAGCCGCCTCTGAACGATTGGAACCATGGCCCCTAAACTGAAAGAACGCCTGACGAGCCCCGGCTCCACAATCCCCATTCTCGTCACAGCGGCGGTTGTCTGTCTGCTTTTCCTCACGCTGGCGGGGACCATGGTGTACATCAACACCCGCCGTACGATCACCGCGACGGACTGGATCGA
>CAZZYB010000175.1:2985-7765 GCA_964658125.1 uncultured Acetobacteraceae bacterium
GGACCATGGTGTACATCAACACCCGCCGTACGATCACCGCGACGGACTGGATCGAGCATACGCAGGAGGTAATCAACTCGCTGCGCGCTGCGTCCCAGGTGAACGAGCGTGTCGAAGCCAACTCGCATTTGTTCCTCCTTACCGACGATGTCGCCATTTTCGACAAGGCACGGGGAAACGTAAAGAACCTGGAAGCATCGGTGGCGCACCTTAAGGTGCTGGTGTCCGACAACGCCAACCAGACGCCCAATATCCAGCGGCTAACGGATTGCAGCGGTGAGCTTTCGCTGGCACTGAAAACGATGCAGACGGTTCACATACAACCAAAGGCGGCCAGCGAACGCTGCCAGTTGACCATCAACGCCATGCTCGATATGGAAGGAAGGCTGCTGCTGGAGCGCAGCCAGACATCGCATCGCATTGAGATCCAGTCGCTCAGCACGGACTTTGCTTTCATCGGACTTTCGCTGCTCGCGTTGACCAGCCTGTTCGGATTTCTGCTGCGCGGCGAAGAGTTAAGGCGGCGAACGGACTCCCGGATCATCCGGACCAATCGAGATCTTGAGCGAAGCGTGGAGCTGCTTCGCGACCAGGCGCATGAGTCCGAACTGCTTACACATTCGCGCGATGAGCTTCAGTTGTGCGTGAGTCTGGTGGAAGTTTACAAATCCGCGCAGGCCAGCTTTGAGCGACTGCTGCCTGGGACGTCGGGTGCGCTGGCCATGATCAGCAACTCGCGGATCATGATGGAAATCGTCGCGGCCTGGGGCGAGGTAACGATGGAGGATTGTCATCCTCCTGAATCCTGCTGCGGTCTTCGGTCGGGCCAGCCGCGGTGGCGGCAGGCTGGCCAATCCGAGATCCACTGTGGCCACTTCGCCAGCGTCGGGCCGAACAACTACGCCTGCTTCCCTGTGATTGCCCACGGCGACACACTGGGGCTGCTCTATCTCCAATGCACGGATGCGGACTGCATGGACGCCATCCGCAACCGCATGGACGGGCTGCGGCAGCTGATCCAGCTGACAGGCATGGCCGTGGCTTCGATGAAGCTTCGCATGAAGCTGGAGAGTCAATCGATCCGCGACCCTCTGACAGGCCTGTTCAATCGCCACTTCATGGAGATCGCGCTTGATCGCGAGCTAGCACGCGCGGCGCGGAAAAAGACAGTGCTGGCCGTGTTCATGCTCGACATCGACCATTTTAAGAACTTCAACGACATTCACGGACATAGTGCAGGAGACGCCGTGCTGAGAGCGGTGGCTGAGGTGTGCAGGAACACCATCCGCACCGAAGATACGGCCTGTCGCTACGGCGGCGAAGAGCTGACGATCATCCTCCCGGAGATGACGGAGGAGTCCGCTTACGGACGTGCCGAAAGTATTCGCCGCGCTATCGCCGATCTGCGCGTGCAGGATGGCAAGAATTTTTACGGAGAGGTTACGGTTTCGATCGGCGTCGCTCTGTATCCAGAGGACGGAATGTCGGCGCAAGCGTTGTTGCTGAACGCCGACCAGGCGTTATACCGAGCGAAACGGCAGGGCCGCAACCAGGTGTCGGTTGCGGAAGGAATTTTCGCGAGCTAGGCCTTCAGCATCGCCTCCAGGATGGCCACCGCCATGCTGTTGGCTGGCGTCGGTATGCCGTGCTTCCTGCCCACGCGTACGATGACGCCGTTGCGGGCGTCGAGTTCGAGCGGTCGGCCAGCCATGCGGTCGGCATGCAGCGAGTTGACCCCATCGGGGGCGGCTGAATGATAGGCGTCGACGACCGCCTCGACGACTGAGTCGTCGAGCTGCGCTCCCTGCGCGCGGCCGACGGCGATGGTTTCGCGAATGAGCTGGCGGGCGACGTCCGAGAGGGCTTCGTCGCGTAGCACGCCCTGGGATTGGAGCAACAGCGTGGGAAGCACGCCGACGGCGTTGTGACAGAGCTTGCGCCAGGCAACGGTGTTGATGTCGGGCACCGTGATCGCGTCCGCGGAACTCTCCGCGAAGAGGCCAACGAACGCCTGGCCGAGGTCGTTATTGGGAGCTTTCAAATACATCGTCCCGCGCTGGACTACGTGGCTCGGCGACTTGCGTTCCGCGGGGCAGTCGACGACGACGGGAAGGATCGCGTCGAGCGGAACGTAGGGGGCGAAACGCTCGCGGTGCTCGACGCCATTTTGCAGGACGGCGACCGGGGCGTTGTTGGCGCGGAGGCCGGGAAGCCACTTCGCAGCGGTCTCCACGTCGTACGCTTTCGTGGCCACCAGCACCCAGTCGACAGCTGTGGCTTGCGCCGGGTCGGTCAGGACTTCGGCGTGAATTTCGACAGGGCCGTCTGGGGTCTCGACCAGCAATTCCGGCAGCGGGCGACGCGTGCAGAGGATCAGTTGGTGGGGGCCTGTTTGTTGCAGGAGAGCGGCGATGACGCTGCCGATCGCTCCCACGCCGATGAGGGCTATGCGTGCCAATGTCTGCTCCTGTTGTTAGCTGGAATATGCCTGCGGAACCATCCTAACGCAGCGGCACAAGGTGAAAGCACAACTAAAGGTATGCGGTGCGGAAGGGACCACAAGGCAGATTTTTGCGCTTGACGGCACCGCTCGCGGGGCATAGGCTCTTCTCCATTGGGCGAAGATATGGCGAATATACAGTGCGACAAATCGAGCACACTCTTCCCGATCCTTCCGTCGGGACCGGTGGGTATGGCGCGGCTGGCTGCGGAGTCCGAGCACACCGACGACGGTCACCTGATCGAGTTCCGCACGATGGAGGCGCGGTCCATCCTCAACAAATCCGTGTCGAAGCGGAAGCTGTGGATGGCCTACTCGATCAACCCTTACAGAGGCTGCGAGTTCGGCTGCAAGTACTGCTATGCACGTTACACGCACGAATTTCTGCTGCCGGTGAAGGCCAGCGTGGCGGAGGCGCCGCGGCTCAGCGAGGAGCAGCAACCCTGGGCGCTGGCGTTCGAGCGTGAGATTTATCTGAAAGACAACGCCGCCTGGCTGCTCGAACAGGAGTTGAAGAAGATCGATCCTAAGCAGGAGATTGCGATTGGAACCGCCACCGATCCGTATCAACCTATCGAGCGGCGGGTCGGCATTACGCGCAGCCTGCTGGAGGTCTTTGCGAAGAAGGAGGGCTACCGGATCGGCATCGTGACCAAGTCGACGCTGATCCAGCGCGACATCGATGTGTTGACGGAGATCGGAAAGAAGAATCGGCTGGTCGTACACCTGACCATCACTTCGACCGACAGTGCTCTGGCGCGCATATTGGAGCCGCGCGCGCCTCGACCGGACCTGCGCTTTGCCACCGTGCGCAAGCTGCGCGATGCGGGGATCCACACGGGAGTGTTGTGCTCTCCACTGCTGCCGGGGATCACGGACAACGAGCGCGCGCTCGATGCGGTTGCCAAAAAAGCGGCAGAGGCGGGTGCAAACTTCCTGGCCGCAGGTCCCCTGTTTTTGAAGTCGTGCTCGCGTCCTACGTATTTGAGCTTCGTTCGCGAGCACTTCCCCCACCTTGCCGATGAGTATGCAAAGCGCTTTGCGAAGATGGACTTCGCGGACAAGGCCTACAGCCAGCACATTTCGTTGATGGTGAAGCGCGTATGCCACAAACATGGGCTCGCGGAACGCTTTAGCGATACCCTGCTGACGCGCGACGTGGGCGAGCCGCGCAAGAACCCGATGGGAGTGCGTCCCCTGACCGCGCAGCGTTTGTTGTTCGCCTGAGACTGGTGTGCCTGCGCGCGTGATAGCGGCGGACACGAATAGTAAATTGACGCGGGAAGGAACTCCGCAGGCGAGTGCAGCGTAGTTTCCGGGGAGGCCTATGGACACGAACACCGTTCCGCAGAAGAAAACTCTAGCCCTGGTCGGCCTTGTGCTCGCGCTGCTCCTTGGCTGCGTTCCCTGGGAACATCTTGTGGTGCGCGGCGATTCGATGCCCGCGTTGATGGGCCGCGAAGCGCTGTTCTGGGCCGAAGGCGCTCTCGTGCTGGTGTGGCTGCGGTTCGTAGAGAAACGGCCGTTGGGGTCCATCGGTCTGCGCCCGCCGACCTGGAAAACGCTGGGCTATGGATTGCTGACGGCTTTCGCCCTCATCCTGGTTTTCGTTGTGCATTTTGGATTTCTGGTGCCACACTTCCACTTGGATGGAGAGCACGCAGGCGCCGTGCGGAACGTGATCCTGGCGCGACCGCTGTGGTATCGGGTGCTGATGGTGTTTCGCGCGTCGGTCGTCGAAGAGATCCTTTACCGCGGGTATTTGATAGAGAAAGTGCGGGAGATCTCCGGCAGTGCCGTACTCGCATTGCTCGTATCGGTGGCTGCATTCACGTGCGCGCACATCAGCGGATGGGGCGCCGTCCAACTGATCCCCGTCGCCGCCGGGGGACTCATCTTTGCGTTGTTCTATGTGTGGAAGCGCGACCTTCCGAGCAATATGCTTGCACACTTCATCACGGACGGCATCGGATTCCTGCTCGGGAGGTGACTCAACTCGCTGACAACTCCAAATGCGTGTCGGCAGAGGTTCCGACAGAGCGCACTGTGACACTTCTGAAAGTGTCATGAGGTCGGTGGCGGCAGGAACGCGGCTTCTGTAGGGTCTTCTCAAAGTTCAAATCAGGAGGAGAAGCGAGATGCCGATGCTGCTTCACAAAAAACATATTCCGTGGCTCATGACGGCAGGGAGAGCGCTTCTTGGGCCGGTGCTTATCGCTGGTGAGAAGTGCGGCTGGAGCGGCACCGCCCTGGCCGCGTTGATTGTCGCCGCTCTGCTTT